>JAFDGP010000232.1 GCA_019309245.1 Deltaproteobacteria bacterium
TATTGATCCCCGCCTCAAGGTCGTCCCGGTTGCGGGCGAGCACAGGGGCGAGGAGTGCTGCCGCTTTGTCAAGGCGATCCTTCCGTATGGCCAGATACGCACGGAGCTTGAGCACGTAGCGGTCATCCTTTGGTTTCAGGGTCGCCAGGGTCTCCACAAGCGCTTGGGCTTCAATGAGATTCGATGCAGCCAGCGACTTTTCGATGCGGGAAATCAGTGTGGTGATTTTCTTCCGTCTTTTGATGTTGACGACATGGACGCTGTTTTCTCGCGCCGCGGCCGTTGTTTCGTTCGAACAGGATGTGGCCGGTGGAATGGCCTCAGCTCGGGCCCTCGACCGATCTGCCGGCGTCAGGGGCGAGGCCGCACCCAGGCCGGCGCAGGCTGTGGGTTGAAATGCCTTTGCCGGCTCGGCCTGACCGGCTGACCGGAGATCAGTGAGATAGCGGTCCGCATCGGGGGGCGGCTCCGGGGGCACCTGCGTCGGCGAACCGCCTTTTTGCCCAGGGGCGAGGGGAGCCGTCGCCGGCATCAGTTCGGCTCGGTAGCCGGCCTCACTTGGGTCGTCCGCAGCCGGAGAGCGGTTTGTATAGAGGGCTGCAATGCCTGCGCAGGCCAGAAAGAACGCAATGCCCACACTCAGGAAAACCCTGCGGCCGAAGAGCGACAATCGGCCCTGGCCGGACCGATATCGGCCCTGGCGGCGGTCAAGCGTCGGGTTCCTTAGTTTGTTGAGGGTTTCAAAGATAATGCTCATTTTAATGATGCCCGTACGCTTCGAAGCATGGATCCCGGCAGTGGTTAGATCATCTCGACACTGAGCACAATGACCAACTCACGGGTCTCGTCTTTGACCGAATCGTTTCGAAAGAGGTACCCCAGCCCCGGGATCGCGGACAGAAATGGAACCCCCTTGGTTACGGTCTGGCGGCGCTTGTCGATCAACCCCCCGAGGATGACCACATCCCCGCTTTCCAGGCCGATGGTGGTGCTGATTTCCTTGATGCTTACCTTGGGAAGCGATATGGCGTCTGAGGCGGTGGACGTGACCGGTTGAGCCTCCAGGCTGTCCGGGTCCACGTCGCTGGTAATCGGGTTGATCAGCAGGGTAATTTTGCCGCTTTCTTCAATGAAAGGGATGACGCCCAGAATCAGGCCGTCAAACACAGTGGAAACCTCCACTTCGGTAGACTCATCGGTGGAGGAGTCACGGTCCGTCAAGGTGGTGGTCACACTCTTTTTGTAGGTAAAAGAGGTGCCCACACTGATCATGGCCGGCTGGCCGTGCTTGGCGCGAATAGTCGGATTGGAAACCACCTTCACATCTCCGAAGGTTCTCAGGGCATCAATGGTGGCGTCGATGGTAAGAAACTGGTCCACATGACGCAGGACCAGCCCGTCGCCAAGGCTCCAGGCCAGGCTGTCATATCGGGTACCGGCGGAAGACTTGTCCCTGACCGCGCTCCAATCGATGCCGTAAGCGTAGTCATCAGAAAGGCTCACCTCAATAATCCGGGCTTCTATCAGGATCTGCCTTGCGAGCATCTCTCGCAAGTGGTTGATCAGCCTCGCCACTGAGCGTACCACTGCAGGGGTGTCCTTGACATACAGACTGCCGGACAAGCGGTTCAGGGAATACTTGCCGCTATTTGACAGCAGCCCCTTGACAGATTGCTCCAACAGATCATAAGGGTTTCCCTGTTTGGCCCCGCGTCCCCCCAGTTTGAAACTGCCGGTCAATCCGGTGGCTGACTCTGTTTGTCCCTCTCCCAGAACGTCCCCGCCCACATCGAAAGTCGTCTCCACGTTGGTGTCCAGAAAGTTGAGCCGGAACATACGTTCCTCAAAGGGTTTGACACGGATGACACTGCCCTCGATTTCATAGTACAGGTCGAAGGTGTGCAGCATTTCATCCAGGACCGTGGACGCAGAGACGTTGTGAAAGTTCAGGGTGACCAGGCGCTTCTCGTTGGTGAGGCTCGGATCGATGATCAGGTTCATGCCCACGGACTGCGCCAGGGCATAGAGAACCACCTGGAGGTCTTCGTCCACCATGGAAAAAGACACCATCTGATCATCCAAGGGGTTGTATCGCGGTTGGACCGGAGCAACCTCGGGCTTTTTGACTGCGGCCTTTTCAACGGCGTCGCGCAGTGCTCGTTGAGCCGAGGAAAGGGCCCGGGATTCATCCTTGATTTCTTTGGCCATGGTATCGGGCCGGGGCCTTTTTCCGTCGAGGGCCGGCGATGGGCCGATGCTGCAGCCCGAAGCCACAGCCCATGCGGCGACAATTCCCAGGGCAACTGTTTGGCTCAGTTTCATTTCTTGTCGTCTTTTCCTCTGGCCTGTTTAGCCTTGGTGTTTTTGGTGACCGGCAGCCAGCGCTCAGAGCCGTCCTTTTGGACCAGCACCCCCCTGGGCCCGACGGCCGCCACGCGAGCGCCGTTTGGAAGCAGCGCTCCTTGTTTGTAAAAGGTGTTGTCAATTACACAAAAGGCCTTGTCGCCCCCGAAAAAAGCAAAGCTGACCGTGTGGTCAAGCCCGGGACATTGGCTCAAAGCCCGGGACTTGCCTCCATTTTTCCGGTCCGGCCCGTAGCCAAATAGACCCAAGTCCACGGCGGATATATCCCCCTGCGGCCGGGCCAGTATCGGCAACAGCGTTGTCAGGCGCTTCATTTGTTGGATAGCGGCCGGGTTGGGCACACGGAATTCGGGCCCCAACGGGGACACCCGATTGGGGCGCAGAGCATCGCGGCCCGCAACGGGAGCATGCTCCAGGGCATCCGTGACGACTACAGCAGTACACAGGATCATAAATGCAAAGGCGATGAGTCCATAGTGCTTAGTTTTCATGGAACCTCTTGGTCAATTTAACGAGAAACTCAGACCGGCGAATGGCCGTGTCAAAGCGCGTGTCGTCCACATGATATCCCTTGTGCCTCAAGGTCTTGGTAAGACGTTGGAATCCTGTGTATGCGTTGCCGAAAGAAGAATCCGCCCGACCGAAGACCTCTACATGCACGCTATTGTCGGTATAATCAGCCTTGAGGACCTGGACGGACATCCCGGGTGGTACAGCGGCGGAAATGTCGTTAACCACATGCCTGAAGCTGGGCTGCGTGTGATAGCGATCCAGCCGACGGACAAAGGACATCACTTCTTGATATGGGATTTTTTCCAGCGGGACCTGCCGGTGCATGGCTGCTAAGCGGCCCTTGAGCACGGCGGCCTTGCGGGTGAGCTTTTTATTGTGGCCATGGGTCCAGAGAGCCCCTGCCGTAAAGAACACCACAGCCATCAAAAAAAGAAAATTCAAAGCCGGCCGTAACTGCTGAACACCGTACAGGAACTTTTCAGAGGCCGGTGTGTGTGCCCTCAAGGCCGACTGCATGTGCAAGGCCTCCAGAAAAGAGACCGTGCGTTTTTCCGTTCCAAAAAAAACGGTCCGCTCCCCAATGGACAACAGCGTCTTGTTTTCCTCGGGCGGCCAAGGGGGCACCGGGTCTGTATCCACCCAGTTTAGGGTGAGCACGCGATTGACTCGGATGCCGTTTTCCGATTCGACCTTCCTGAGGTCCGCTCGGACCATGTCCCACAGAACAGCGCTTTGTTCCTGGGTATTGTCAACCGCAGCACACCGGTTTGCGTATACGATGTTGCGCTTGTCTCCGATCAGGATATCCACGAATCGGTCGTGGTGGAAAAAGATAGCCAGGGGCTTTTTTCCAGCCGTGCGCTCAAGCACGCTTTCAAGGACCACAAACAGGGGGAACAGCAGGACGGCATGATCGCGCCCCCTAGCCCACTTGTGGTACCGCGTGTAGAGCCGGGTAGGCAATGCGGTGAACAGGATGTGCGTGGTGGTGCGGTCGACCCTGGCCTTCCAGTGTGTGATGAGCGAGACAGGTTCATCGAACTCCCCGGATTCCTGCATGGCCTTTCGGGCAATGATCTCCGCATACCGGACCGGAGCGTTTACGGTCATCTTTCTGGTAAGGGCGTTTTCAAGATCCGAGACCAGCCATACATCGCTGGTGTCCGGGGTGTCCTTGAAAAGGTCAATCTGCTCCAGGCGGTTTCGCAAAAAGCGATAGGTCTTGCCGTCGAGCTCAATAATGTATGAACGGGCCTGGGTGCCTTTCATCGTATTTTGACCAAAAATTCTCCTTGAAGCGTTAACAGCAGGTCGCCTTGTTCTTGAGGGGCCGACGCCCGGTGCCCCGTCGCCGTATTGTTGCTCTCGGCCGCCGTTTTTTCCTTGATATGAAGCTGGACTGGCCTGAAATAATAAAAGGGCGAATTTGCCGTCTGGTTCAGGATATATTCGGCTTCCTGAAAAGAAACGGGCTCATCGATATTGACACGGTATGATTGCCATTGCT
>JAFDGP010000233.1 GCA_019309245.1 Deltaproteobacteria bacterium
TTAGCACCTGATACCAAGGCCTCGTCCTTGGACTCATTTATGAAAGAAACTCTGGAATGAGAGGCCTTAATTCCCAACCCGGACGAACCAAAACCAAAAAAGAAAAAATTTATCACGAAAACACGAAAGGACGAAAACACGAAAGCCTCAATGTCTTTTATTTCGTGCTTTCAATCTTTCGTGTTTTCGTGATTATCTTTTAAAGTTTTTTGTCCCAACACACGCGTATTGTTCTTAATGCGTGAGCCGCAATTTGAATCGAGTTTCTTAAGAGGGTTCATGCATGCAATAACCAGAACATGATGGACCGGTGGTCTTGGATAACAGGCAGCAAAAAGGCAGGACAGAAACATGCGCAAGATGTGGTTTTCCCTTTTGATCATGGTTGCGGCCGGCTGTATTCCGTACTCGGAGCAACCTTTAAGTCCTCCCGGAAACGCGGTGTTTGACTCCCAACTGTGCGGCACGTGGTTTTTCCGGGACGACAATGAACGCCTCTATCTTCATGTGGGTCGGGACGGCAAATCGAGACAGCTTCGCATCGTCATGTTGGACTACGGTCAAAATGATGACCTGGAAATCTCTGAATTTTCCGGGCACACATCCAGAATCGGCCAAAAGCGGTATTTGAACCTGCGATGGGTGAAACCGGCTGAAGAGGAATCAGGGTACATGTTTGTGCATTATGTGATCACTGGCGGTCGCCTCGGCATCTCATTGATGGATCTGGACACCGTTGAAAAAGCCATTCAACAAGGCGCCCTGAAAGGAGCGGTGAAAAAGAGGCCCCAGGGCCTCTCTGTTCGGATCAAGGAAGATCCCGAAAAACTGAGGCGCTATTTCCTGCAGCATCACAAGGAGCTGTTTCAGGCGCCCCAATATTTGAAACGGCTGGTCCTGCCCGAGCTGGCGGCAAGCGGCGAAAAAGGCGTTCCTTCAGCTTCAGCGGCTTCCCATCCAGAGTATCAAGAGACTTCTTCTCGACCATTGAAACAACAACTGCCGTTTTTGGCCAAGCTGCCTGTTGACTGTTTGGCGTGGTTTTCCATAGACAAGGCGGCGCAGTAGATCCAGATCGATAATCCATGGCCGCTCAACCGGTTATGATTTTTTCCAGATAGACACCGAACTGATCATGTTTTTCCCCGGTTGGACACAACGACAAGGATGACGGGGCGCTTTAAGTCCCAACTGTCTAGGAAGATTTCTAAAAAAAGAATTGGCTACCGGAGCCAAAATAGGCTATTATTAGGCTACCCAAAAAGGGGGTGGTCAGCTTTGCTCTCTTTGGACCCGAAGAAACTGGCTGCAACATCAATACCGGTAAGTACAGGGTGGCTCCTAGGGTCATGTATGGAAGCCCGAGGGAAACAAGATCTCTGGATGAGACAGAAACCCGAAGTGCTTGAGGTTTTGCGCGAGCAGGCCATCATCCAGAGTGTAGAATCGTCGAACCGGATAGAAGGGGTGACGATCCCGGCGGATCGGCTCCGCCCCGTCGTCCTGGGAAGGGCAAGACCGCGCGACCGCTCCGAAGAAGAGCTTGCAGGGTACCGCCGGGCACTTGACTGGATTTTCTCTCGGAAACGTCCCGTCCTCATTACGCCGGCGCTCGTGAAGCGACTCCATGCCTTCGCACAAGGCGGCTTTTCCGGTGACGCAGGAGAATGGAAAAAAAGGAACAACGAGATCATCGAGATTTTGCCTGGAGGAGAGAGGAGAGTGCGGTTTGTCCCTACCTCGGCCAAGGAAACCCCGCGGGCCGTAGAAGCGGTGTGCCGGAATTACCACCAGGCATGTGAGAACGAGCATGTTCCTTCGCTGCTGATCGTTGCTACTTTCGTCTTTGATTTTCTGTGCATTCACCCCTTTAGAGACGGCAACGGTCGGGTCTCAAGGCTGCTGACGACGCTGCTCTTGCAGATCCATGGCTTTCACGTGTCACGCTATATCAGTTTGGAACGGCTAGTCGAGGAGACCAAGGATGAGTATTACAACGTACTGACCGAATGCTCCCAAGGTTGGCATGAGGGGAAGAACGAGATCGTCCGGTGGTGGAATTATTTCCTGAGTGTGTTACGACGGGCCTACCAGGAGTTCGAACGACAGGTCGAATCGGCGACAGCCCGGCCTGCCAAGAGCGAATTCGTCCGGCAGGCCGTGCTGTCGCAAGTGGAGCAATTCACCCTGGCCGACCTTGTCGCCCAACTGCCTGCGGCCAGTCCGCAACTCATCAAGAAGGTGCTTTCCGAACTGAAGAAGGCAGGGAAAGTCCGCCTCATCGGCAGGGGACGCGGTGCCCGGTGGGAAGTAATTCCCTAAGTACCCAAAGCCACCGCCACGGACAAGTTGTTTCTGAATCGCTATAAATTGATTTTGTGCCAAGAAGATGTTTGTCTGAAGAAGTTGGTCAGATATATTTATCTTAATCCTTTAAACAGGATCTTCAAAAAGACCGGTCCTCCCACCATGGCCGTAATGATTCCAACGGGCATTTCCGTAGGCGACACGATGGTCCGCGCAACCAGATCGCAGATTGTCAAAAATGCCCCGCCCAGGCAGAAACACGCCGGAAGCACGATCCGGTGGTCCACACCGGACAGGCGCCGAACCGCATGAGGAATAATCAGGCCCACGAACCCGATCGGCCCCGCAAGCGCTACGGCCGCCGCTGAGGCCATGCCTGTGCCCAGCAAGACCTGTTTTTGAACCCCGGCCACGTTGACCCCGTGGCCCAAGGCCATTTCTTGTCCGAGGGCCAACTGGTTCAAGGCGTGCGCCTGGCTCACGAGTAAACCCAGACCGGGAACCAACAGGGGCAGCATACCCAATATCTCACGGTATCCCACCACATCCAGTCCACCCATCATCCAGCGGTCCATGGCGACCAACAGGTGGGGGCTGACCAAGTAGCGCACCAACAAAATGGCCGCCCCGCATAAGATGTTGATGGTCACCCCGGCCAGCAGAATCGTCGTCATGGAGACGCCCAGGGGGCCCATGGAAAAACGATAGATCGCCAGGAGGCAAAACAGGCACCCAGCCAGGCTGAAAAGCTGGACCGTGGAAAAAGGCCCCAGATGCACCAGGAATCCCGGCACGGACAGAGCGATCACCGCACCCAGGGCGCCCCCGCCCGCAATGCCCAGGATAAAGGGCTCGGCCAGGGGGTTGGCCAGGACCACTTGAAGCGCCCCTCCGCATACGGCCAGGGCCCCGCCTACCAGAAAACCCAGCAGAACGCGGGGAAGGCGCAGCGAAAAAAAGATCTTTGCATCCATGGACGCCCTCTGGGGCGATAGGGCGTTCAACACTTCCCGGACATCCAATGACTCACTGCCAAAAAACGGCGCGATACAAAGCACAATCACGGACAACACCGCGTAGGCTGTGATTACCCGGACAAACCGCCCCCTGGTCAAAAGCCCACTCACGAGGCCCCCGTCTGCCCTGAGCGGCCGCTTGCGGCGGGCACCACCACGGGCCGCCCGGTGATCGGGTGTATCATGGTTTCCAGGCCGTTTCCGTACACGTCTTCCAGGATTTCCTTTGTCAGGATGTCCTCGGGTTTCCCCCGATGCATGACGGCGCCTTCTTGGAGCAACAGCACTTGCTCACAAAATACAGAAGCCAGGTTCAGGTCGTGGGTGACCACCACCACGCCCATGCCTTTTTGGGCGAGTTCTACCAGGATGTCGAACACCCTCATCTGATGATGGATGTCAAGTGCGGTGGTGGGTTCGTCCAGCAACAGGACTTGCGGCTCCTGGGCGATGACTGAGGCCAGCAATACCCGCTGGCGCTCGCCTCCGGACAGCCGCGAGAGCCTGCGTTGACGCAGCGGAACAATATCGGTAAGCTCAAGGCACCGGGACACCACCTCCATGTCATGTGTACATAAGAATCCACCGCCCCTCAGGTGCGCAAACCGTCCCATGGCGACAATTTCTTGCACTGTGTAACCCACGTGGCTTTCTACCCGTTGCGGAAGATAGCCAAGTGTGCGTGCTATCTCGCGCCGTTTGAGCCGCCTGATGTCTTGTTCCAGCAGGCGGACCGTCCCCTTTTGTGAAGGCAGCACACCGGCGGCCAGCTTCAACAGGGTGCTCTTTCCGGAGCCATTGGGGCCGATGATTCCCAGGATATCACCCGGCCTGACAACAAAAGAGGCTGGCTGCAAACGCCAGCCGTTTCCCGTGTAGGCATAAGCGACTGATTGTACGGACAGGATCTCACGGGACATCTTCAATATCTCCATGAAGCGCCTGGGCAAGCACCTGGGCAGCCTTGCCGATGCGCGGTCCGGGCAGGAGCAGAAAATCTTGGGTCAGAATACGTACCCGATGCCTGGGTCTTCCGGAAGCACCAAAAAAATGGCATCCGGGCTTCTTTTCAGCAGGCTTTCCTTGGACGCCTCAGGATAAGGCCGATTTACGTCGGCGAAGATGTTGTCTCCTCCAGCCACTGAAAGGATTTCGCTCAGAAAACTCGATCCTCCCACGGTGTATACCTGCGACATGGTTCCCATGGCCCGGCCGAGGCTGATAAAGACCTTTTGTCTGGGAAAGGGGGCTACCGCCCGCCGAACTGCTTCCAACTTGCCGTGAATGGCGGTGTTCAGCGTCCGGGCCTGCTTGGAGGCCCCTAAGGCCCGGCCCATGGCCACAATGCCCTGATAGATGCTGGAAAGGCTGTCCATGGCCATATGAAGCGTCTCTATGCCTCTTGCCCGACAAAAGGTGTCCAGCTTTTCATGTCTTCCCTGAAGAATTACAAGGTCCGGGTTCAGCACAGCAATCCGTTCCAGGTTCGGATTGAAAACCCCGCCCACCTTCGGCAAGGCCAGGGCTTGCGGCGGATAAACGCAAAAGTCGGTGACGCCCACCAGGAAATCTCCACGTCCGATGGCGAATACCGTTTCAGTAATATTCGGCCCTATAGAGATTACACGCCTAACCGGATCGCCCCCTGCCGGATTCACCCCGCCGAACAGGCCGGCCCAAACAAATAGTATACCAAAAAGTGTAACCGTTTTTTTCAAGGACGCCGACATAAAAAATCCTTTGAAGTGCACCAGCTCGATGGCTATTCATCACAGATTCCTGGAAGAAACCTCATTGTGCGGTGACCGATTGTCAGGCCAACAGTCAGGCCAGGCTCTTGCAATGTTAGCAGCTGATACCGAAATTTGAATTGAGTTTCTTAAGAGGGTAAACGCTAAAAACGCAAAAGCCCGTTCACAACCTGCCATTAGCGAATCAGCACAAAAAAAGAACCCGGGCCGACACACAGCCCGGGGATATCCCTTTTTTACCCTGAGACCTTTGCAAAACTCGTTGCTCTCACTTACAGGGCAACATTTTGCGCGCTCGGCCGCCCGGCAGTCAGGTCGTTTTGCCGAAAGGCGATATGCCGATGAACTGGCACGGCCCTTCGCAAGGCTTGGCCTGGATCATATCGCCTTGAGGGAAGACGACCTGACTGCCGGCAGGAGGTTATGCAAAGCTCTCACCCTCATACTGCCCTGGGAGTTTCGCCCGTAACCGAAGCGAAAACGTCTCAGTATCATTGTGGCAGGTCTTCTGGCTCTCGGATCACCCTACCGGCCGCCCCTTCCCGTTCATGGATCGAACAGTGGCTTTTGCGGCGTTCGTCCCCGACCACAGCGGCGAGCCCGCTCCCGAATTTGACGGGATTCCCTATTAAGCCTTAAACAGGCACCACATATTGATGATTGTATACAAAACAGCGGCAAGGCGTGTCAACTCAAAGTTGCGGATCCGTTCCTTGTTGTAAGTCGGCCGGAGACCCTTGCACAGGCAGGCTGTCCCCATTTTTGTTGTGGAACCAGCGGGGTTGTGTTAATTGATCAGCGACGATTCGATATATGGGCAGGCCCGAAAGGCTGGGCTCAAAGCCCCGGCACAAAACATATCACCTCGAAGCAAAGAGGGCTCGACAGGCGGCAAGTTGTGAAACATTCTTTTTTGATTTTCACCGGCAAACCCGTCGCGACAATACGGACAAACCTTTGGGCCGGCGCTGCGGTGGTCTTTTTCCTTTGTTTGGCCCCATCCGGCTGGTGCTGGCAAGACGTGATGAAGGGTCCGTGGGATCCGGGCAGCCAACGCTTCGCCCAAACCAAAGATGCCGCCCCTGGCGGCAATGCCGGAACCGCCCTGGTCTCGTTTTACACCACGTTTATCTCCCCAATTGACGGCAGCCGCTGCCCGATGTATCCTTCATGTTCGATATATGCCGTGCGCTGTTTTAAACGCCACGGGTTTTTGATGGGATGGATCATGACCATAGACCGTCTATACCGCTGCGGCCGCGATGCGTTGGAGCGCTGTCCTGTGGTCTTTATCGATGGCCGGGCCAAGTTCTTTGATCCCGTGGACTGCAATGATTTTTGGTGGCACCATGGGATTCCCTA
>JAFDGP010000013.1 GCA_019309245.1 Deltaproteobacteria bacterium
TTATGCTGCGACAATGCTGGTAAACGAGGGCTTTGAGGTGGTTTGGGATGACGCCATAGCGGAAAATCTCTCCCCGGAAGACTGGCTGAGGCGGGTTCGTGATGAGCACCCCGATCTCATGGTTATTGAGTCAAAGACGCCGGTGGTCAAGCGACACTGGAAGATTATCGACACAGTCAAAAAGGCAGTCCCCGACATCTTGGGAGTTATGGTTGGAGATCATGTCACTGCCCTTCCTCAGGAGTCCATGAAAAATTCACAAACGGATTTTGTGTTGACAGGCGGCGATTATGATTTCCTCCTTCTGAATCTGTGCCGCAACCTTAGAAACTACAGGACAAATAACGGAATTTCAGCCGAAGTAGAAAAGCAACTGGAACCCGGCATCTGGTATCGTAAAAACGGTCGGATTTGTAACACCGGGCGTTTTGTCCTGAATCACGATCTTTGCTCTCTGCCGATGATCGATCGCAATCTGAGCAAATGGCAACTGTACGCTTACAAGAACGGGAACTTTAAATATACCCCTGGGGCCTATGTTATGGCTGGCCGGGATTGCTGGTGGGGACGATGTACATTTTGTTCCTGGACCACCCTTTATCCCGCCGGTAGTTTTCGAACTGTCCCGGTAAAAAGGCATCTGGACGAGGTTGGATCCCTGATAGAAAAATACGGTATTCGGGAGATCTTTGATGACAGCGGCTGTTTTCCAAAACGGAAATGGCTGGAAGAATTTTGTCGCGGAATGATCTCCCGTGGTTACAACAAGCGGGTGACGTTGGGCTGCAATACAAGAATCGGTGCGCAGACGAAAACCGAATTCCAACTCATGAAGAAGGCCAATTTTCGTTTTGTCTTGATAGGCTTGGAGTCAGTGAGCCAGAACACGCTGAGGCGCCTTCGGAAGGGAATAAGGGTCGAGGATATAGAAAACGCTTGTCGTACAGCAAAAAACGCTGGACTCGAACCGCATTTGACGATCATGGTCGGCTACCCGTGGGAAACACTGAAAGACGCGGAGACGACCATTGAGTTTGCCAGAAGGATGTTTCGAAAGGGCATAATCGACAGTTTGCAGGCAACCATCGTTACGCCTTATCCAGGAACAGCGCTGTTTTCACGTGCGGTTGCAGAAGGATGGCTGACAACACAAGACTGGGATGACTATGACATGAAACATGTGGTGTGGAAGTCAGCTATGACGGAGTCAAAAGTTATGGAGCTCACCAGGACGATCTACAGATCCGCTATCACACCGAGATTTGTACTGCATAAACTGTGTTCGGTCAGGTCGTTGGATGATGTGAAGTTTTATTGGAAGGCGGGAAAAAAGCTGGCCGGACACCTTGCGGACTTCAATGCACAGAGGACATCCCAAAATACATGACTGGAAAACGGTATCCATCCTTATCCATCATCATTCCTACACTCAATTCAGAACGGGTGTTTCAACGGTGTTTGGAATCAATATTCGAACAGGACTATCCAGAACATTTGGTAGAGATCCTTGTTGTCGATGGTGGATCAGAAGATGCAACGCTTGAAACAGCGAAGGAATTCCAGGCCAGGAGGCAATATACAATTCGGGTGATATCAAATCCCTTGAAAACCGGAGAGGCTGGAAAGGCGGTAGGCGTAAGACATGCGAAAAATGACATCCTTGCATTTATTGACTCAGACAATATCCTGCCACATGAGTCGTGGCTCCAGGAAATGGTCGCGCCGTTTGAAGATCAAAATATCGTCGCATCAGAACCGCTTTTTTATACGTACCGAAGGCGAGATGGTTACATCAATCGATACTGTGCCCTGATCGGAATGAATGACCCAGTGTGCCTGTTTATGGGAAATTATGATCGGCTGTGTTCTATAACCGAACGTTGGACAGGTCTGCAAGTGTTGGCGCGAGAAAGGGGCCGGTATTTGTTAGTACGGCTTGAGGGCAGGACGCTTCCCACCATCGGTGCAAATGGGTTTTTGATAAGACGAAACATTCTGACGGATATGGCGTTCGGGGAGTTCCTCTTCGACGTTGATGTGTTGCCCTGGATTTTGGAAAAGGAGAAGAGCATTCAGGTTGCTAAGGTCAAGACGGGGATCATCCACCTGTTTTGCGAAAATCTCACGGGATTCGCAAAGAAACAAAAGAGGCGGATACTGGACTACTACCGGCTTAACGTTTTTTGCAATCGAAAGGTCGCCTGGCCGTTGAGAAAAAAAATCGGCCTGGGGATTTTCGTCTTATCCTGCGTATATATATTACCCCTGCTTTGGCAAAGCCTGATAGGTTTTTGCAGAAAAAAGGACACTAGCTGGTTTTTCCATCCGGTCGCATGCTGGACAACCCTTGGGGTATACGGTTTTGCCTTTATGGCAGAATGCTTTGGGACCCGCCGGGAACAGCCTCGGGTCAACTGGACCCAGTAGAGATTTTTTGTTTGTTGGAGAAAAAAAAGCACAAAGTCGCTCAGCCCCGTGAAACAAAAGAATTTGGAGTCCTTGTAATATGCCCTTTCTTTTCGCCCAATGTTGGTGGGGTGGAGACACGGTTTGACAATATTGTCCATTATCTCGATAGAAAGGGCATTACAACATGGGTTCAAACCTATCAGCCCATAACCAGTGCGGGTGTTTTGGGAAAAGCCTATGAACGCAGGGGAAGAAATGTGGAGATTTGGCGAACCAGGTGGATTGGTGGTGATCTTTTCCACCGTTTGTTGAAATATCCCGTCCTGGATGCACTTTATTTGTGTCCATTGCTGTTTCTGAAATGCTTCTGGTTTTTGTTCAAGAATCATAGCAGGGTAAAAGTGATTCATGCTGCGGGGTTCAATGCAGCATTGATAGCCAGGCTTCTCTACTATGTATTTCGCATTCCTTATGTTGTTACAATCCATGCCTTGTATAGCCTCGAACCACAATCAAAGACTTCCTTGTCTGCAAAGTGGATTTTAAAAAGGGCGAGGAAGATCCTGGCGTTATCTCACACCTCAAGAAGAGACATCCTAAACTGCGGGGTCAGTGCGCAGATTGTGGGGATCCACACCAATTGGATCGACGTGGATCATTTCAGGCCGTTGAACAAGGAGATCTCGAAAAAGGCATTGGGATTGGAGGGCAAATTTGTCGTTGTGATGGTGGGGCGCTTGAAAAGAATAAAGGGTGTTTCCATTGTGATTGAATTGGCAAGGCGGCTGGAGAAACATGGAATCGTAATGCTGGTAGCCGGCGATGGTGACATGCGGGAAGAGGTCTTAACAGCAGCACAAGAAATGGCAAACCTGGTCTATGTGGGAAGGGTGCGGAATACCGAACTTCCAGAAATATACAGTGCGGGAGACGTGTCGTTGGTACCATCCGTTTATCCAGAAGGTTTTGCCCGTGTGGTCCTGGAATCTCTTGGTTGTGGTCTACCTGTCGTGGCTAGCAATGTTGGGTGCATTCCCGAGCAAGTTGACGAAGGGTGTGGGATTTTGGTGGAACCAAAGGTGGGAAATTTTGAAGAGGCGATTCTGACACTATATAACGCTCCGGATCGCCTCAAGAAGATGTCGGCCTATGCGAGGAGGTTTTGCTGCAGGCGGTATTCTGCGAAGAACATGCATTCGATCCTCGAGGCTTACGGCTTTATCCCAGAAGGTAGTAAACCTGGTAGCACACAAGGTGGGCTTAGGCTGGAGGCCCTGCTGGATTAGTTCCGGGCGTTTTTTGAAAAAGGAAACATGAATATTAAAGTTCAAAACAGGACCATATCTACTGAGGCGGCGCTGAATGTTCTGAGAAAATCGTATAGGGGTATTCTCGGTATTTCGATGGGAATGGCGCGCCGTCGTCTTTCTCGAAACGATCGAAGGAAAAATGGTGTTGCACTGAGGCCTGTTGTTGCCAATGTGGAAATAACGCGACGCTGTAACCTGCACTGCAGTATGTGCTGGTTGTGGGGAAAAAATGGGGTAGGGGCACAGGGGCCTGGCGAACTCAGTCCAGAGGAGTGGGTCAAGGTCATAGACAATGTGTCGGACTTTGTCTCCATGGTTTATTTCACAGGCGGAGAGCCTCTAACAAAATACGAACTGCTTATCAAACTGATCCGGCGAATTAAGATGAAGCGGCGTCTGTGCAGTATCACGACCAATGGCACCCTGATTGATCGGGTTGTGGCGAAAGACCTGGTCAATTCTGGATTGGATATTTTGACTATCAGCATAGATGGGGATGAAGAAGGGCATGACTCGATACGTGGAAGGGGCGCATTTCAAAAAACTATCTCTGGAATAAGGCAGATGGTGGCGGCTAAGAGAGAAATTGGGAGTTCCATGCCGTTTATCAAGACCAGCACAACGATAAACGACATATGTGCTTCGTCTTTGGAATCCCTGGCCTATCAGCTGAGAAATCTAGATGTTGATATGTGTCAGTTGCAATACCCTTGGTTTCTTCCAAGTCGTCTTGTTTTGAGCCATAAGAAGAAAATGAAACAAATCTTTGGCATAGAATGCCAAGGTATTTCTGGATACGCTGCTGATGACATGGATCGGATTTCGCCGGACAAGATTCAAAGCGTTATCAACGTCTTTTATAAAATAATGAATGGTCGGTTTTCAGTGTTTCCAGATATACGAGAGCTGGCGGACATCAAAAAGTATTTCACCGACCTGCATTTTAATTTTCGTAAAGACTGTAGAACACCTTGGACAAATATAACCGTCAAGGCTGACGGCCGGGTAAACCTGTGTCCGGACTACTATATTCCGGAATATGTCATTGGATATGCGCAAGAGACTAGAGTTGAGGACCTTTGGAATAACAAGAAGGCCCGGGCTTTCAGGATGGAATTACGAAAATATGGATCATTTCCAGGGTGCGCCAGGTGTTGCGGGTTGTTTTCATAGCTATATTTCCCCCCAAAAGCCCTCTTTGTTAAAAACAGGGTCTCGTCAAGCATGTTTGGTAATCTGTTCTCAGCACTCTTTTCGCTAAAAAAAGTTGGCATAGTGGACGCGATAGTGCGCTATCCGGCGATCAAGATACCGCTGTATCGATTGTTCCGAAGCCAAAGGTTTGCCCAAAGCGCTGTCGCGCAAGGTCTATTTCAGCACGCCAAAGAACGAATAGCGCATTGGGAAAACAAACCTCCGAAGATCCTGATTGAACCAAGCTCGCAATGTAACGGCAGCTGTACCACATGCCCGCGGGTATATCTGACACGAGAAAAAGGGATCATGGACACCCCCCTTTATGAAAAGATTGTAAATCAAGTTGCGCAGGTGGGAATACGGACAATTACGTTGACCGGTTTTGGAGAACCCTTGTTGGACCCTGATTTCTTAAAAAAAATCAGGATCGCTGAACGGCTTGGCATCGATATCTTTTTCTTTACCAACGCGATTTTACTGACTGAATCCTTGTCAGAGGCGCTGCTGGCAAGCCAGAATCTTGTCCAGATCAACCTTTCAGTCGGCGGAAGTAACTTCAAGGAATACTGTTTGGAGAGAAGGTATGCTAGCGAAAACGTCAATGCCAGGGCTAGAGAAAATATCAAGCGATTGTGTGCACTGAAAAAGGAGAAAAAAAGTCGAACTAAGATCAACATACAGCCCGTATATCCGCCAGAAAGTATAGCTGACAGCTTAAGAATCAGGCGGTACTGGATGGAAATGAAGCCTGATAGTGTTGACGGAAATATAAGGCACTCGTTTGCAAATAATCAGATGGGGGTGACTCCGGGATATTACGCCTATGTTCCTTGTAAGCAGTTGTGGGATGCTATGTTGATTTTGTGGGATGGAAGAGTTGCCATGTGCTGTGAGGACGTCAATGGCCGGCACATTATCGGCGATTTAGGAAAGCAAACTCTTAAGGAAGTTATTTCGGGTGCCCGGCTACGGAAGTTGAGACGACTGCACCTGGAAGGACAAAGAAACCAGATAAGCACCTGCAGACAGTGTGATGTTTTCAGCTTCTGGTATTAACTAGTACTAAGTTGCAAAAGTCGCCGCCTGATTATTACAGGATAACTATTTGATATTATGTAATTTTATGTCATTGATTTTGCACAACTAAGTACTGGTGAAGATACTGCGTCTAGTTAGATGGCGACGAAAGAGGAAGTGACTAATAGGGTGCGGAATGGGGAAAAAAGCTCATTACGCGGGATTATTTTCATCGCTTCCGACGCGCGGTCAGGATCGACAATGCTGGATCTTTTGCTGAGCAGTCATACAGAAATCGAGTCCGTAGGAGAATTGAGACATCTCCAGGAATATTATACGAACAATGAGAGTTGTATGTGTGGACGTCCCATTACAGAATGCCACTTTTGGTCAAGTGTAGAAGGAGAAGTCAGTAGAGATAGCCAGTTCGTAAAACATAACGGTTTGAAAAGCCTGCAGACGAAAATACGGAAAGGCAAACACAGGATGCATCAATATCTGCCCTCCTTTATCGAAATATTTCTCATTTTCGCATCAAAAAAAATGGCGACTAAATGGGGAAAATATTTTCCGGCTGTAAGGGACGCAATGGTCACGGCTGAGAATTGTATTCATATCTGCGAGGCGGTTTCAAGGGTGTCTGGCTGTCCCTATATTGTAGATTCATCCAAGTGGGCTGAACAATTCAAAGCGGTTTATCTGTTAAGGCCGGATCTCATCAAGGTCATCTATTTGGTGCGAGACGGCCGTGGGGTGGCATGCTCACAATTACGACGGTCTACGTTGGATATGAAGAAGGCGACACTTTTTTGGGTGCTGAATAACGTTAAGATAATGTTGATGAAGCTAACAGTACCAAATGAGAAGGTTTTGTTTGTCCGTTACGAAGATTTGTGTCGAAATAGGCGATTTGAGATTCCACGTATCTTGAGATTCATCGGCGTGATGGGTCAGGCTGACGACCTTCGGGTAAGGAAGGTTGGTGGACATAATGTAGGGGGAAGTCCACATCGATTCGATCGAAGACAGGAGGAGATCATTCTAGATGAGGGATGGAAAGAACGACTTTCGAAGGCTGACTTGGCTGTGTTTCAGAGATTCGGCGCCTCAGTAAATAGATGGCTCGGATATGTAGAATGATAGCGAAGGAGTGACGGGAATGATGGATGCTGCAAAGTCCATAACGAGAGGTTTCAGGGAGCCAAAAAAAGCGGCAGTTTATGTTTGGTTGCTATGGAAATACAAGTTCCAAGGAATGCCGTACAGAGAGTTTTTTCGAGAAATGATGAAGTTGCGGACAGCAAAAGACCCGAGAAAGGCAATTGGTGGTATGTGGGAAAAGATCGGGGCGTTACAATTTGAATTCCTGGTGAAACAGGGATTAAGACCTGAGCATGAGCTGCTCGATCTTGGGTGCGGGAGTCTGCGGGGCGGGCTACACTTCATAAAGTATCTGGACAGGGGGAATTACTGGGGGATCGACATTTCGGAGGATATCTTAAAAGCTGGGCGGAAAACTCTTGACGCAGAAGGTCTTGATTGGAAACGGCCGATACTGCGAGTGACAGATAACTTGGCATTTAAGGAAATATGTGGAAAAAGATTTGACTATTTGATGGCACACTCGGTTTTTACACACATGCCTTGTCGCGATGTGTCAGAAATACTGTCAAACGCGCCCAGAGTCATGAGAGATAATGCGGTCTTCTATGCAACATACCTGGAAGGGAAAGACAGATGCCATACAAAGGAGAATTTGAACTTCTATCATACATTTGAGTGTATAAGAGGGGCTGCGAAGTGTGCAGGCTTGACGGTGAAGCACACGCATTATGATCACCCCAGAGGACAACGGATGCTTGCGATGTATTTGACCCCTCCGGAATAAGGGAGAACCGGAAAGGACGAAAGGAGGTATGTGTGGAGGGCTGCATCAGAGAGACTGACCAGCCGGGGAAACCACGGGAGATCTGCCATAAGGTGGAAGGAAATGAGAACCAAGAAAGCAGGTTACGGGTGGCATTGGTAATGCCATTCTTTTTTACGAATAGGATTGCGGCAATCAGCAGATATATTGTCGAGCTGGTCCTGAGGGATAGCCGATTCTCTTATACTCTAATAACGACGCAGAGTGCGCAATGCCGTACATTCGAGGTTGGATTTGACCATATAGTACAGATCAATGCGGAAGGGCATGGGGCATTTTACCGCCAGGCAAGTGAAATGTGTGGGTTCTATGATTTGGTGGCGTTTTATGGCGGATATCCTGGTGCGCTGTTGTTCATGAGGAGTTTTGCAGGAAAACCTGTTCCAAAGCTTTTGAATCTATTTTCATACAAGTTTTCTATAAAAGAGCTAAGACATTTAAAAAAGACTGATTATTGTCATGCGTTTCGAAGAATCTTTATGCATCAGCATTTTTGGTCTGGAACAATTCCAACGGGGATGTTTCAGCGGTACTTTCAAAACTGTAGAATAAAAAAGATTATCTGTCCCAGTCATCGCTTGACCAGGATTTACAGACGAATCGCAGGAGAAAACAATTGTGTTTGTCTTAGACCTGGTGGAGACATCTCAAAAATCGAAGAATGCGGCCAGGAACTTCCCAGTGGCCTTGCTCAAAGGCTAAATGGGAAAATAACGGTGCTTCATTCCGGACTGGCCAGTGTCTTGCGTGGTGCGGATGATGTGATTAGAGCCTATGCTGCCATGCCGGAAAGACTTCGCTCTTCTGGGCGGTTACTCCTTTGCCTGTACGTAAGGCCAGGAGAGAAGATCTATTCAGTAAAGGAAATAAGAAAGGTGTTAGATCAGTATCTGAGGGATGAAGAGTATATCCTGTGGGATACCCCTGTGTTACAGATGGACAAAGTGTATAGTATAGCTGATATCTGCGTTTTTCCGTACAGATATTGTGGAGATATACCGGAAGTCCCTCTGACCCTGGTAGAATTGGCTAATTTGGGGAAAAGGGTGATATCTAATGATATTGGCTGCATTGGAGAGCTTCTCCCGAAAAACAACTTATGCAGCGCCGGAAATATAACTGAACTTAGGGACAAACTCGCGTCACAAATTGATGACTTGCTTGCAGAAAGGATAGAGGCTCCTAGCGACGGATATGGGAAATTCGGCTGGGATACATACGTGAATGGGTATGTGAAGGAACTATGGGAAGCTATTCAATAACTTCGGGCAGAGAGATATCAGCGTTTTTTGACAGGGAAGCTGCAACCTATGAAAAGGTTCTGGTGGGAAATGCTGGTGTCCAGTACGTAAACAATGTTGAAAAGAATATCTTTAAGGGTTGGACAAGACGTTTCGAAGGCAGGAAGGCCTTGGACGTCGGTGTTGGGACCGGAAGATTTGGCAAGATACTCGCGCAGAGTGGATTTCGCGTCACTGGTGTCGACAGATCTCTTGAAATGATAAAAGGTGTGAAGGGCGAGTCAGGGAAAAATTGGGTAAAACTGATTGTAGGAGACGGGCAGAGGCTACCTCTGAAGAGCAATAGTGTAGATAATATTAGCTGTATGAGAGTTTTTAAATATTTTGAGAATGCAAACAATGCCCTTGGCGAGTTTTATCGTGTTTTGGTCCATAGAGGTTATGGCATTATTCAGGTGGCAAACAGAATCAGCTATCAATATCTGCTTACGGTGTTCAAATCAGTCGGGAATCGAACTTACAACAGTCATCTGTGCCTGCATTCCTATGGGGAGATGATCAGATTGTTCAGGGAAAACGGGTTCACGGTCAAAGATAGTGCTATAACAATAAGGATACCATTTTTTATCTATGCAAAATTAAAGGGCCAAGTTGGCCTGAAAGCTCTAGGAAAGTTGGAGAAGGTGATGGACCGAATTTTCCCGGAGCATTTTATGGCACGGGATTATTTATTCCTCGTACAAAAAATGTAGAGATTGGTGTTTGTGAATCCAATACGGGTAAATATCGGATCCGGCTTTAATGGACTTAACGGCTGGATTAACCTGGACAACTCGATTGTAGCCAGGATATCGAAGGTAAAGGGGTTAGTCAGGACCTTGGTTCGATTGAGACTTTTGCCGGATAAATACAAGAAACGAACGTGGCCTGAAATCCAGATTCACGACTGCCGGAAAGGACTGCCGTTTAGAGACAATGAAGTCGATGCGATTTATTCCAGCCACTTTTTCGAACACGTGTATCGCCACGAGGCCCTTTTTATTCTCCAGGAGTGTTTTAGAACCTTAAGGAGGGGCGGAACGATTCGTGTTGCCTTGCCTGATGTAAAAAAAATCGCCTGGGCTTATGTCCATGGCGAAACGGAGGCTCTAAATACCAGAAAGTTACGGGACGATGCCGTCCCATTTGGACTATGTGATTTTTTTGTGATGCAGTTTTATCCTGTGGAACTGAACGGGTCTGAACCTCCAAGTTTCGTTAAAAGGCTACAGGAAGTGGCTTTGGCAAGACACAAGTGGATGTATGATGCAGAGACATTCTCTACAATGATGAGTCGCGCAGGATTTAAGAGTATCCAGGAAATGAGATGTGGCCAAAGCAAAATTAAGGATGCAAAGCTTCTGGACCACAAACCGGAGACAAGCTTTTTTCTCGAAGCGGAAAAGCACTGATCGGAAAGATGACGGTTGAAAATGACGATGTCAGGTAATGGTGAGGTGGTTTTGGGGTTGATATTTTCCTCGTCGCTACCGTTCCTTTTTTGGATTCCTTTTTATAGAAATCCCTTATATCAGGATGGGTCACTTCATTGGTATATTGGGCGAAAATGGCTGGAGGGAAAGGTTCCGTATCGGGATTACCACATTAGTTTGGGTCCCCATGCGGCGTTGGCTTACGGTATTGGAGCGAGACTTTCTGGCGAGAAAGAAAGGCTATTTCACATCTTCTCTGTTGCCTGGTTGAGTCTTGGAAGTTGTTTTGTCTTTTTGATGTGTTATGAGTTTTTGGGTGCACCAGCCGCGTTTGTGGCCAGTGGGCTGTATGGGTTTTATATGCTTTGCCCTTACTTTATCGGCGACCGGTTTCCGCCTGAGAGTTACATGTCTCCGCCATGTATCGTGGCTGTGTATTTTCTTTTAAAAGCCATGGCAACTCCAAGTGTTGGATTCTCACTTGGATGTGGCTTGTCTTTGGCGTGGGCTACCTTAATAAGGCAGACAGCCATGGCATACGTTCCTGTGGTCGTCTCGGCTTTCTGGATGGCGACTCCGGCGACGCATACATTGATATTCGGGATAAGTTTCACGGTTCCACACATTTTGTGGATGCTCTATTTTCGACGTAAAGATGGCTTGAGGCAATACATAGATATCTATTTCAAATCCCCGGTTGATATTGTATTTGGCAGAGTGTTCCGGCAGTTACAGGTATGCAAAAGAGACAAGACGGTCTTCAGAAACGTATACGGCCTCGGAATCAAGGAGTTCGGAAAGCTTTTTATCCAGAACAGTATGATCATCATGCCGGTCTACTTTGCCGCGGGAGGATATGCTGTCTACCGCGGTTGGTTTGAGCCGGAAGGCACGAGTGTTTATGTCTTAGTTCTTTTGCTTTTGGTCTCGCTGATACTGGTCAATATGAGATTCACCTATGATTGCTGCTACTGGTTGAACACGGTACCGTGGGCATCTGCGCTTGCGGCAGGTGGGATAGGCGTGTGGATCGAAAAGGGAATTGGTCGATCAGGTATCGAGAGTTATTTATTAATATCATTTATTCTATGTTTTTTTTGTCTGCTTGGATTCATATACCGAAAGGCCTATCTGACTTTTGATCCGGAGAAGAGAGATCGGGTTTTCGATCAACGAAAAGTCGGGCATTGGTCATGGTGGCCCACATTTAATAGGATTGGCGACTATATTAGATTCAAAACTCAAGAAAATGCGCGGGTTCTGGTGTTAGGTCATGCCGCAAGAATCTATAACCGGTCAAAACGAGACGCGTTTTTCTATGAGCCGAGCTTCGTGCCGAACCGGCATCGCGAGACTAATGACGAGATTTATCAACGATTTACAAAGGAATTGAAAGCTTCGTATCCCGAGGCTATCGTTATCGCCGGCCACATGCCAGCGTTTCCCTTTAATCCAGAGCCGTATCTGGAAGATATGGAGGAAATCCAGAAGGTTAGCGGGGTTGTGTACAGGGTTAAGAAGGTAATGGACCGGTTTCCGATATATTTCGCGGATGTTGAGAAAAGCTACATCAACGCACTGCTCCGAGGACAGTTTTTGAACCAAAGACTTGAGCGGGAAAAAGAGAAGATCTCAGAAGTTACACTTGCTTTTGAAGAGGATCTTGAAAAAGGGCCGCGGGAGGCGGCGGTTTTCAGATTTGTCGAAAGGCTGGAGACTGAAGCCAGATTTGAAGATGTGATCTATTTGGTGAGTCGGGTGTCCAGCAGCCCAAGGTTCCACTTTTCTGAAGATCAGACGCTGAAGCTGTTTGTTGTTCTGGGAGAGTGCCAGTACGAAGTCGGTCAGGCCGACGCGGCAGAAAAGACATTTCAAGAGGTGCTCAGAATGGCGCCGGATTCCACTGAGGCGCTTAACAACTTGGGGGTGATTTGTTTTTCAAAGGGGAAAACAGCCGATGCGCAAAAGATGTTTTTGGCCGCTCTGAAGGTAAATCCGGATGACGCGGCAGCTAAGAATAACCTGGCGGCTATTGGTGCAGGGTCGGCTATATGACAGAGGGCCGTTTGTTGGAAATTTGATACATCGATTTCATTTATCAAAGGAGAGTTGCCTGATCCCTGCGCGTTGGCAAGGACATCCATTGCTTCTGGGACGGCGCTGCTGAATGGATTGACTGGGTCAGACGGATGATCGGGAGAAAAGAAAACTATGAATCTTGTTGAAAGGCAAACCCGGGCCGACGAAGAGGCGAAATGGGATCCCACCCAGTCCGGAAAACTGGTCGGGAGGATCAACGAGGCGGTGAGAACCGGGGATTTTGAACTTGCTGGTCAGATTCTGGAACAATCCGGCGATATGCTGAATCATGGGGCGCTGGAGCAGCTTGTCGACGAAATAGTGAAACAAAAGCGAGCCGAGGGAACCGTTCTTTCGGACTCGGCGACTTTATCGGCGGGGCGGCTGGGAAGAGGGATTCGCCGAGCACAGGAGAAAGAATGGTTCTTCATCGTCGGGTGTCCAAAATCCGGGACCACATGGTTGCAAAATATCGTAAACGGGCATCCCAATATTTGGTGCAGTGGAGAACAGAACCTGAAAAAACTTGCCGAAATGTTGGAACAGGCGGCCACGAGCTACAATAAAGATGTTGCCGAAATAAATGACGGACATATCGGACAAGGTGATGCTTACCTGATGTTTGATCAAACGGGTCTAAGACATGTCTTTATTCACATGATACAGGTCCTGTTCGGAAGCGCACTGACTCGCATCGATGTCGGGTGTGTCGGAGCAAAGAATCCGGACCTAGTTACTGCTCTGGATCTGTTCGGGGAATTGCTTCCTAAAGCAAAATTCATACACATGATTCGCGATGGCCGGGATGTGGCCGTGTCCGGATGGTTTCACAACCAGCGCATGGATACCCATCTGAAAGCACAGCACCTTGAGCTAAGCACGTATGTTGAGTCGTGCGCAAAGTTTTGGAACGGGGCCATTCATTCGGCAAGGCGATTTGGCCATGGAAATCCCGGGCGATATCTGGAGATTCGATATGAGGACCTCCATGAAAAGCCGGGGCACGTGATCCGCAACCTTTTGGAATTTCTAGGTGTGAATGCATCCGAGACGTTCGTTGAGCTGTGTCGGCTGGCTGGAGGCTTTGAAAGGGTTTCTGGGGGACGGCATCGAGGGCAGGAGGATGGGCGGTCTTTTTTCCGGAAAGGGATTACCGGTGATTGGCGAAACCATTTTGATGAGTCCTGCTCCAATGCGTTTGCAAAACACGGGGAGGGGTTGCTTCGACAATTGGGTTACGAGTGACGTGATGAAAACAGTTCTTGCAACAGAGGTTGTAGACGGTATCGGCCGAATATATGTAAACAGTGGGCATGAGATCCATGAAGCGGTGCCAAAAGTGACCCATGCCGAGGCATTTGAGGCAACGGAGCTTCCAAGACAAGTTAAAGACCAGTTTTTCGGTAGCCCAAATCAGCTCAATATGTACCTTTCCGCGGTCTTGGAGGTTATGTTGTATTCCGGGAAAAACATATTCGAAGTGATGGGCTTGATGAAGGTTGAAGTTCCTGTTCAAAAGGAATGGGAGGAGTTTAAACCGGATCCCAATCAGCATGAATCTCTTTGTGGTTTTTACGAAAAAACGGACGCCTTCATCTATGACGGCATGGCCAATCATGCCCTTCCCACAACCATGGCAACACTTGGAGAGGTTCTGCGCGTATGTCTGCATTTCGGTCTGAAAGAGGTTCTGGATTGGGGCGCTGGAATCGGGACGCTGAATATTCTGATGAACAGCTATGGCATCAAAGGGACTCATGTGGATCTTCCCGGGAAGACTCTTGAATATGCACGATGGCGATATCGGCTTCGCGGCATGGATGTCGAGGTTGTCTCATTGCCCCATAGCTTCGAAACAGAAAGTGTAGATGGCATTGTATGCCTGGAAGTGGTGGAGCACGTGAAAGATCCGTTGAATATGTTAAGCGATCTTTATCGCATTATCAGGCCTGGAGGGATTCTGATTTGTTCCGAATCGTTTGGTCATCCGGAATTTTCGTCGCATCTTGAGGAAAATGTGAAATACGCGGGGGACACCTTCATCTCTGAGATGGCAAGAATCGGGTTTCAGTTGCTTCCCGATTTTTCAAAATTCCACCCAAAGACCTACCAAAAAGTGTAGCCTCCTGTGTCTGGAACATAAGAACAGGCGAGGACACGCCCTATATCTCTGCATCTTACATAGAGAATTTGCCCTAGCTTTTATTTGCATGCAGTGAATATTCTGATGATATGCAATGCTTTTCCTCCTGTATACATGGGGGGGGAAACCATCCATGTGAACACACTTGCGCACGGACTCGCTGAACGGGGTCACAAAATTTTCGTGATTTTCCCTCGGCCTGCGGTTAACGGAACAACAGCCGTTACATTGTCCCATGTAAGACCGAGGGTGGATGCATACTGTATATGGCTCCCGGCCGGTGATGGGTATGAGAAGGGATTCAATGAGATGCTGGTGCTTGTTGCAAGACAAATCATAGAAAGCGGCAGGGCCGTAGATGTCATTCACTGTCATTCGAATCACTGCTTACCGGCGATTAGAAGTCTTTCAGAGGCATACACGATTCCGGTTGTCTCCACAGTGCATGCCATACACGTTCCCATGGTCTATGAGGTCAAACGAAAAAAAGGGGTTGCTGTTTCTTCCGGGGAGGAAAAACAATATCTGCAAAATGTTTCAAGAACATCGGCATTGTGTTGTTCCAGCGAGAGGATCGTGGCTGTCAGTCAAGCCATGACACGATTAATACAGAAATATTACCGAGTGCATGCTGAAAAGCTCTGTCTGGTCCATAACGGCGTAGATGTAAAAAAACTTGTTGCGCCGCGCGATGACAATCAAGTGAACCGGTTGAAGAGCAAACTGGGGCTCAAGGGGCGCGTCGTTTTGTTTTCTGGAAGAATGGAGCCGATCAAAGGTGTGTGCCGGTTTGCCGAAGCGGTAAAAGAGGTCTGTAGGGAAAACAGAAATGTCTCCGTTGTCCTATTGGGAAATGGGAGCGCGGACAGGTGGCTCAGATCGTATTTGAATAGTTTGGCGAATGTACACTTTGTTGATTGGATGCCATGGGATCAGACAATCGCCTTTTACCATCTGGCAGACATTGTCGTAGTACCGTCCCTGATCGAGCCTTTCGGGCTCGTGGCGGTAGAGGCGATGGCCTGTCGGAACTGTGTGATTGTCTCAGAGGCAGACGGATTGGACGAAATTGTTTCTGACGGAGTCAACGGCCTGAAGGTGCCTTTATTTGTGGATAGGGTTGGGGATCGGGATATCTCGGCTCAAGAGATTCGAGACCGACTGGTATGGGCCCTTGAAGAAGATGGAGAACGGGACGAATTGGCCGAATCCGGGATATCGCGAGCCTGGGAGTTCAGCTGTGACCGGATGGCAAAAGGGGTTGAGGCGGTTTATTCGGAGGCGGCAGGCACGCACGGGCATCGTGTTGGAGGGTAGAGATAAACTTGGGAAAGGAGTTGTAGAAATTGAAAAATAGAATAAGCGTTTGGGAGCAGGCAGAGAATGTAATCTCTGAGTTTTTGGAAAACCATCCGGCCGAGCCAGTCGATTTAGGCGCGCTGATACGTCAACTTGAGGCAGGCAGTGCCGACATGTCGCGTGAGGAGGCGATTATTCGCTTTTTGTGGGAACTGGGCAGGCAGACACGGGAGGCGGCACAATACCCTGAGGTTACATAAGATGCCGGATGTGTGCTTTTGAGGACTGTCGGCCATGTTGTTTATGCAACATTAGCACCTGATACCAAGGCCTCGTCCTCGGACTCACTTATGAAAGAGACTCTGACATTAAAAGCCTTGATTTTAACCCGGACGAGCCAGAACCAAAAAAATTTATCACGAAAACACGAAAGGACGAAAATACGAAAGCTTCAATGTCTTTTGTTTCGTGCTTTCAATCTTTCGTGCTTTCGTGATTATCTTTTAAAGTTTTTTGTCCCAAAATTTGAATCGAGTTTCTTAAGAAGGTAAACAAAGATGCAGGAGAACCCCATAGCATGAAAATTCTATTGATCCAGATTCTCAGATTGGGTGATGCGGTTCAAGGAACGATTGTGTTGAAGCAAATCAAGGACAGTTTCCCTGACGCGGAAATTCATGTGCTGACTACGGGCATAGGGGCATCGGTATTTGAAAGTGAGCCGGAGGTCGACCGGGTATACGTTCTTCACAAAGAGACGATCGCTGGAATGCTTTTTCAGCCGGTGGCGCACGGCATCCGGCAGGCCCTGCACATGTTGCGACGCGACATTGAAGAGATCGTTGAGCAGCATTGGGACTGGGTGATCAATTTCAGTTTTTGCATGCCCTCTGCTTTGTTGGCATATCTGACCGGCGGCATACACTGCTCGGGATTTACTGTGATGAGGAATCGACGGTATGTGAGTCGGGAGAAATGGTTCGCCTATGCCATTGCGGCATTTGTGCATCGAGGCTACAGCCTGTTTAACTGGGTGGACATCAACCGGGGCATCGTGGGGCTACTGGCAGAGACCAAAGTGGACGGTCTGTCCGTGGATGCCAGCCGGCTGGATGCCAGCCGCCGAGAACTGGCAAGCCGGGGAGTAGGTGGGACACGGACCGTCGGGATTCATCCGGGCGCGAGCGGGGAATACAAGAGATGGCCAGTAAAAAACTTTGCTGAACTGACCCGCATTTTGGTGCAAAAATATGACTGTGATGTATTGGTGTTCGGTGACGATACGGATATCCGTCGAGCGCAACATATTCAAGCCAAGGCGGGAGATCGGGTTGTGAACCTCGCGGGCAAGACCACCATCTCAGACCTGGCGGCTTATATGAGCTTGTGCTCGGTGGTGGTTTGTAACGATAGTGGTGCCATGCACGTGGCCTCTGCTGTAGGGACATCGGTGATCGGACTTTTTTTCAGCACGCATTTTGTCGAAACAGGTCCGTGCCGCGAAAAACAGGTTGCCGTTTATCCACGCCTGGACTGTTTTCCTTGCAAAAGTACGCGGGCGTGCCTCGACAACAGATGCCTTGGATGCATCCCCGTCGAAGAGGTTGCCCATCTTGTGGTTCACTATGAGAGCATTATTCAAGGTATGACTCGTGCATGTGTCGAAGGCACTCAATCAATGATCAAGGTCGACATCTCACGGCGTGATCCGTGGGGCCTGATTGAGTGGGTGCCTTTGGAAAGGCGAGCCATTGAAACACAAGATGTCTTACGCATGATTTTAAGGCCTGCGTTGATCGGCCACTTGACCGGTGAGCCCATAGAGATTTCGCGAAAAGATTACATTGACAAACTATTGACGCTCTTTGCACCGGACGTCGATTCCAAGAGCATGAAAAAAATCGTTGGCGATTTTGTGTCGTTACTAACCGTTCTGGAGGAAACTTTGGAAGGGTGCTCTCGATTGTGCCTGGAATTTCAAAAGGAACTCCTTTCCGAAAGAGCGGATGCAGGTGCTATCAGGGAATTGGGTCTGCGGCTGGCGGAAAAAGAACGAAGCATTGAAGAATTGGAAAAACATGATGGAGTCGGCCTGTTGTGCAAGGTGATCGAAATTGAAAGAAACAATCTGGTTGCCAAGAACATTCTGGACCTGGCGACTGCAAGCGGAAGATTGTATCGTAGTGCGCTCGACCTGATTCGTACGGCGAGACGGATCGGATTGGAGGTAGGCAAAAGATGCCAAACGGCACCGGTAAATGATGAGTTCAACAAGATGCCTCTGACGCATCAGTCACACCTGGAGATGAGATGATCTCCCCGGCACACTGATTCAGACAAGACAAAAAAATTATCACGAAAACGCGAAAAAATAAAAACACGAAAGTTTTTTGGACATGAATGACGAGATCCAGGAATCCATCGCCGATGTATATCGGAAAAGGCAAAGCGGGGAGGCGCTTTCCCGGCAGGAATATTGTTTACTTTTGTTGGATACGCTCTCAGACCCCAGACCGTTTATGTCTCCACACTGGCGCGGGCGTTATGGCGGCGTTCGTTTTTGGACACGGCCTGCTCCCAAAGAGACCCCGAAAAGAATCCTGGTACTCCAGTGGCCTTCCGCGCTGGGTGATGCAGCCATGTGTTCCGAGTTTTTCTCGGGCCTTCGGACAAGGTATCCATCGGCGGAGATTTCATGTCTGACGGGTCGGGCGGGTGCGGAGATGCACCGAATAAATCCTGTGATCGACGTGGTGATCGAGAATCCGCTAGACCGTTTGTTGGGGGACGTTTTTCAGGGCCGGGATATAAGAACTCAGCCGGTATTCGATGAGGTTGAAAGGACTGCATTGGTATTGGCAGACCATGCATGGGATTTGTTGATCAACCTGCAGGTGGTGCCGGTGTCAGCGGCATTGGCCCGGTTGATCCGGCCGCTTGAAACCATCGGCATGACTCTTGGTGATGATGGGGTGCCAGAGATTTTGGGCAATGTCTGGTCCGCATATTTGTTCGGGGTATCAGGCAATTTACTTCGAGATCACAATACCATCCACCGGCGTGAGATATTCTGCAGAATGATTGATTGCAGCACGGCCACGACACCGCCATTTCGGCCCAGAATATCGAATCAAGCCGTTGGCAGGGTACAGGCACTGTTCGATGCGCATGTCATAGAAGACACTGATTTTGTGGTCGGGCTGGCGCCCCTTTCTACATGGCCCTCAAAAATCTGGCACCGTTATCATGACCTCGCAGATCGGTTGGCGAAGGACTTGGGCGCAAAGGTTATCCTATTTGGTGCCGGGCATGAAGAAAAAGCTCTTCGGGACATCGCAAAAAAAGCTCGGTCACGGGTTGTTGTCGCAGCCGGGCTTCCCATTGAAGCGTTGATGGCCGCCTTATGTGGATGCGATTTGGTGATTGGGAACGATACGGGCCCGTTGCATATAGCTTGTGCCTTGAGGAAAAAGGTAGTCGGGATCTATGGTCCGACGGATATTTATGAAGTCGGTCCCCTGGGAGAGGATTGGGTGGCACTTCAATGGCAATGCTGCAAAGAGTGTTTCAGCCCTGAGTGTCACAAAGACATGACCTGTATGAAGGCCGTGGGTGTCGATGATGTGATGCGGGCGGTGGTAACACTGTTGACTGAAAAGCCCGAGATCCGAAACTCGAGAACATCTCCACAGGTCCGGGTTTGGACATCCGGGACAGGGGACGAGAAAAAAAAGGATGCACAGGAAGTCGCCTGCCGGCTATACTTTGAGCACGTTGCAGATTCCGGAGCATTCGAGGTGCAGAAAACGATTGGGAGCTGGGACGCGGATACCGAGTCCACGGAAACAGTACTGGCGGCATGCCTTGAATTTAAGCACATGCTTGAAGACTTGATTAGATCCCGGGCAGGTGGGCAGCAAAGCGACATTGATGGTTTGCTCCAACTTACCGTGGGCCGTGCAGCCGTTTTAAGAGTTATTCGACAGGGCTCCTGGAAGAATTACTGCGCGAAAATCCTGGAAGACGTCAAGCGACTTTGTCTGATCCTTGAACAGGAGTTGATCGACCGCCGGAAGGAGATGAGGGAAACTGTGCCGGGACCATTGATGCGCCGTGGAAGTCTCCCAGGGGTCGCGGAGCTGCTGGATGGCGGAAAGGCCCTCGGCCGGCAGGGAGTATTACGGTAATGCCGGAAGACGAACTGACTATTGTTCAAGTGGCGCCCATTGCCAGTATGGCCAGCAAGGGATCGGGCGACTACATTTACAGAATCGGACAGCCATCTGCCGCCATGGGGCGGTTGCCTGGAGTCAGGGTGATCAATGTCAGCCATGTTTCACCTTATCTAAAACAGCTTTGTCTGGCTGCTGATGTGTTGGTGCTCCATCTGCTCGGCGAGGTGGACCTGTTGCCGGTTGTGGCTGAAAGAAAACGTCTTGGACTGCCGACGGTATATGAAATTTCGGACAACTTTATGGCCTTTCCGAAAAGCGCGAGCATCCGCGAGTGGTTTCAAGATCCCATGAATCTGGCCACCGCATTTCAACTGATTCAGATGGCCGATGCCATCCAGGGGGTCAGCGATGTCCTGTTGCGGCAATTCAATTTCTTGCATCACGACTTCGTGGTATTCGAAAATCATGTGACCCATACCAGAGAAAAAAAGCCGAGCCAAAATGGGGTCGTCAAGATTGGATGGGGCGGCTCAGTGGGCCATACGGACGATGTGGCGTATGTGGCACCTGTGATCAAGGCGTTGTGCAGGACGAAGCCACAGGTCCGTTTTTATTTTATGGGAAGCAAAACCCAATTTGAAGAAACGTTCGGTGGGAGCCATTCAGAACAATTCTCATACGTTCCTCCCGGCTCTATGGAGAGATACTACGAGTTTGTACAGGGGTTGGACCTCGGCCTTGCCCCGATGTTGGAGACGCCATACAATGTGTGTCGTTCCGATGTGAAGTTTGTTGAGTATGCATCCTGCGGGGTTGTTCCCGTGCTTTCTTCGATTGCTCCCTATCAGAAACATGTCAGGGACGGCGAAAATGCCTTATTGTTCAAGGACCGCCGGTCATTGGCACAGGTTCTGGAAAGGCTGACCACTGATCCCGGCCTAATTGGGGCAGTGTCCCAAGGTGCCGTTGAATATGTTGGGAAAGAACGCATTGAAAGCGACCATGCAATCGACCGGGTGACTTTCTACCAGAGCTTTATGACCCGGCGTTCTAGGAACCCATTGCCGTTTGATCTGCTTCAGAGGATTTCGACAGACCTATCGGTGTCCGGGGTGAGCGAGACAGACGCGGAACACAAGGTGCTTGAAGGATTTTATGCCGAGGCAAACGGTCGTGCAGATCTTGCGCGCAGGATTTGGGAAGAGGCGGCACGCGGTTTTCCTGGATATGCTTTTCCCTGGATTTGTTTGGGGCGAAGCCTGTTGGTGGAAGGCGATCTGAAAGGGCTGGACTATCTGCAGAAAGGCCTGGCTTGTGAGCCACGGAGCCTCCGGGCGAGGTTGCTTTTTGGACAGGCATTCAGTCAATCCGATGCGCGTCGACCGGAAAAGGAGTTTCGAAAGGCCCTGCGTGTGTTTTCGGACTTTGCGCCTGCCTGGAAGGAGTTGGGTCTGTTGGAGAAACGTCGCGGCAAGATCCAGGTATCGGCACATTTGATGAATAAGGCTTTGGAGGTAAACCCATTTTACGCTGATGCTG
>JAFDGP010000234.1 GCA_019309245.1 Deltaproteobacteria bacterium
GATACCTGCACACATTTTGCATCTCATTCTCGTCGTTTTCATGGCGGCATGGCACCTCGGCCCGTTGCATAAACTTGCCAATGTCGTGCAGAAGCGCCCCAAGCACTACCGCCAGCTTTTTCTTGTCCATATTTACAGTCCTCCAGATTATATCTTCAATCCCTTGATCTTCCCCAACCCAAAACTCGTCCCCTTGCCCACATGCACCTTTTCGCACATCCGGATCAGGGGCAGGTAAGGGCCGATTGCTCCTTTATATGTCACCGAACCCACCATGCCGCCCATGTACATTTTTTGCTCCTGGCGGTTGGAATAGCGCCGCCAGTCAAACCACCTCAGGTCGTTTTCAACCGTGTCCACGGCCTCGGCTTTTGCCACAAGGCCCTTATAGTCCAGGGCAGGTTCCCCTTGGGTGTAGGTATTATAAAGGGATGAAATCCGGCGCAACATGGCCCGAACCAACACATGAAAGGGTAGCCGTGCGTGCAGCCGGTTTTCAAATTTCACCCGCAAAGGGGTTTCGAGATGCACTGTGAGTTTGGATACCGCGCCATTGGCGGCCTCTACGTCGCGGACCAATTGCTGTGCGCAAAGACGTTGCGCCGCATTGGCGCTCTGAAGTGTGCCGTCCTTGTTGTGATAAAGAACCTTGCTGTCCGTACAGACCTGCTCCAGGACAAACCCCGCCCGGCGGCCGTTGATCTTCTTGCCGATGCCGATCTTTCCCATCTGATCAAAGGCATACACAAAGTAGGGAAGCTTTTCGTTTATTGGCCCGAACAAACGCAGGGTGCACGTGAAGGATTCCCCTTCAGAAAGATGACCGGTCCGCTCAAGCGGTGGTTCCAGTACGTACGGATGAGGCGGAGCGGAGTTGTTCAGATTTTCAGGAATGTCCAGCGCGTGTCGCGTTTCAAAGACCTCGGCGTACAGGCACTGGTGTTTGAGCAGGCATGTAGCGCACTCCTGCCGCCTCAAAGCGCAAACCACCCGCTTCAACCCATGCCCGAACACCCCGCGCAACGTCGACCCCTTGTACAAAGGAAGATATGCGTCTGTTTCAAGCCTGCATAAGAATTGATAGGTTCCGAACAGCATGAAGGATGTCTCCTTGTTTTGAAATCCGCCACGATGACGTCTTCTGGGTTTTTGTTACGGCATGAAAGCGCGTTTTTTCAAAACCTGGAAACAAAAATTACCGATACGTGAATGGGAACAGCTTTGCCGGTGCATCCCACACGGCCGACAGGACCCTTTCGAAGGGCTGGTCTTTGATGGCCCGGAAATAGTCGTCCGCCAGTTGGGTTGTCGCATGGCGAAGCAAGGGTTTTATATCATCAATGTGCCCTTTCGTCAAGGTCCCAAGGCGCCACAGCCCTGAAAGGGGCAGCAACGCCATCATTTGAATGGTCGGGCCTGCCGCCGAGGATCGGCACTGTTCAAGGCTGCGGCGAAACAGGATGTCGGCCTGGGGTTCTTTGTCATGTTCCAGGGCGATTCTGCCCAGATTCCACAACCACAGTTGCCAGGGATGGCGGTCTTTGACCAGGGTGTCTTTTACCCTGTCGGCGTGTTCCAGATAGGCCATGGCGTGTTCCGGGTGCCGGTTGTCAGCCAGAAAACGGGCCAGCAGCGCATGTTTCCACGCTGAAAGGCGATCGTACATACGGTCCAGCCCCGACCAATCTGTCATACCTAAATAGGTAAACAGACACGCTTCGGCCCTTTCCCACCGGCCTGCGTCCAAATAGGCGTAAGTCAAATAATTGCGCTGCCGCAGCCACTCGTCTTTGTATTCCGGAATGGTATCCTCTCCAAGGGCCAGGGCGGCCTTTCTTGCATACAGCTCTGTCTTTTCCAAATACTGAGGCCCGCAGAAGCCATAGTGCTGGGCCAGCGTGCCGTACAGGCGTCCCAGTGCAGGATAGGTACGGCATCCGCACGCACAGCGTTTCTCATAGAGTCCTTCAAGGCATGCCAAGACCTCGGCCACCTCCAAGGGTAAATCAGGCTTGAAATCATATCGGTTGTGCAATGACACCAGCACATGGGTAAAAAACACGGCCACGGATTCCAAATCCGCTGCCATGGCCACGCGGACAAGCGGGATCGCCTGTCGAACCGATACCTCCGCATCGGCCACCCCTCCTCGGTGATTGGACAAGCCCAGGTTCCAAATGTGCCACCTGAAGGCGGCAAGCGGCGCCCGGACCTGCAACTCCGCCAGGATCTCCGGCAGCACAAGAGATCCAATGGCCTTGGCTTGCTTGACCCGGAACCGATCCGCACACGCCTCAAACCGCTTCGAAAGCCTCACGAAAAGCCCCGGGGATTCCCTCAGTGCTTTGAGCAGCCCATCGGTCTTTTGATTCTCTTTGGCCCAGCGCAGCCACGCCGGCGGCACAGTGTGGCAATTGGATACAAAACGGCTTGGATCCACCAGCATCATGGAGAAAATCACAAGCAAGTCCGCCTGTCCCGGAGCATACAGGTCCCAAAACATGGCGGCCTGTTCAAAGTCGCTGACCGGTAGCGTTTCCGTATGCGGGATCCCGGTGTTCGGCACATTGTCTTTCGGCAAAATCAGGCCGAAAAATTGCGTGCCCGCCAAGGCCAGTTTCTGACCCACGAACCCGACCCGACGAACCCGCCCATCTCGCTCCAGTGCGCCTGTGGCTGCCAGCCTTTGGTTGGGATGGTTATCTGACAGAAGTCCCCGGAAGCCCAAAGCAAGAGGAAGGGCCAAGGAGCCCCCTTGGATTTGGATCATTGGAGCCGGGAGGACCAAGGGGTAACAAAAAAATTGCCTGCCTCGAGCCTCAGGACACGAGTCTTGTGCCACGAACATGGCGGTTTCAATCGCAGTTTTGGCATCCGGGTCCATGAGCGGCTCTGCCCAAGACGGCCAAGGGCTTGTCCCCAGGGCTTCTGTAGACATCCCTGCGATAAAGTACCGGATGTACACCTGACTGTTTCCCACCAGGAGTACCGGCACAGCCGCCCAGCGGCCGTGGAGTACGGCCAGTGCCAAGTCAAAGCCCAACCAAGTGCTGATGGTAGTGTGAGAGCCAAACCACGGAAGCGCCCAGGCAGGAATCTTATCGGCAAACAACAAGGCCTCGGTGGCCAGGCGTAGGTCTAACAACTCGCCCAGGGCCGGATGTTCATCTGACAGCCGGCTCTTGGCCTTTGAAAAATGGCTGGAAAACGCCGATTCGTCAGACTCTTCGAAAAGCCTGCTTCTTGCATTACATAAAATGGTTTCCTTGAGATGCCCGTGGTACTCTTTAAGACCTGCTAAGAAGGCCACATGGCCCATCTCCTCGCTGCCCATCTCAACCCTCCGCAAGTTCACACAGGCAGACCAACTCCATGTGTCCCCGGGCTGGGTCCGCACCGGAAAAGCTCACCAAAAAATGGCCGGTGGTCTCGTCCCAGGACAGGTCTTCAGGGCGGCGGGGCGTGCCCCCTGGGTCCACCCACACACACAACAAGCGTCGGGGCTTTGCAGGAGGCAGGCCCACGATTTGTCCGCTGATCGTTAATGCGTCATCTTGCCCGGACTTTGCGATAATGCGGGTGGGAACCGGCTCGAAGGACCAGATGGCCCCGGTTTTGACCGTCACGATTTTGGCGGTTACGGTTTCCTGGTCCGGCTCAGCAGCCGCGAGCGGCAGGCGTTCGTCTGGGAAATTCGCCAGGACCAGGGCCTCATCAAGGCTGTGAGGCCCGGGGTCCGCCCAGGCCACGCCCGGAGAAACCTTGGTAATTGCGTCTCTTAATTCGGAAACCGAGCCGTATCCCAGCAACGTCTCCAGGTCCACCTCGTCCATGAGGGCAGCAACGGCCTGTGAAGAAAAGAAAAACCCGACTTCTACCTCCATTTTTCGAAAATAGAGCCGAACATCGTGTTGCGTCATGGGACGGGGATGCATGGCCCAGTCGGGATAGGCAGCGGGTTGACTTTGGAGGGTGCGGACCGAGTCCAGGACCTGCTGCGAGACAAACGTTACAGGGCCAGCGAGGTCTTGTGGACGCAGCGTGTAGGTATTCCAGCATTCGATGAACAGTTCACCGACAGGACTGTGCTCATCGGTCAGGATCAGGTCGCCGGGCGCGGCCAAGGATACATCGTGGTAAGTCTGGGCCACCAGCATATGATCCACCGGGGCATTTGAGAAGTCGAGCACCAGCACCAAGGGCGGGTTATAGTATTCGCCTCCGGCGGACCAGCCGGCCAGGCTCGATTGAATCAAGCAAAGCCCGCCGGGGCTTGAAGGTTCGCCAGGGCTCGGCCCGACCGCAGGGCCGGGCATCACGGCCTTGAGTTTTTCCATGAGTCCTTCCCATGGATCGTGATCAA
>JAFDGP010000235.1 GCA_019309245.1 Deltaproteobacteria bacterium
GGAATGCGGCCGCAATATCGTCGTGCTCGTGGACAGCCTCACCCGCATGGGCCGAGTTTTTAATCAGAAGTCCGGGGGCCGGAGGCGCACATTGTCCGGCGGACTTGATGCCGGGGCACTCGAAATACCACGGCGGTTTTTCGGCCTGGCCCGAAAGATTGAAGGCGGCGGATCGGTCACCATTATTGCGACCGCTCTGATCGATACCGGATCGCGCATGGACCAACTCATCTTTGAAGAATTCAAGGGCACGGGCAATTGCGAACTGGTCCTGGATCGTGCAATTGCAGAGGCTCGCATCTTTCCTGCCGTCAACATCGCGGCAAGCGGTACGCGAAAAGAAGAACTCCTCTACGGTCCTGACAAAATTCATCAGCTCGCAGCCATGCGGCGTGCCTTGGTCGAGCGCAATCCAAAGGACGCCATGGCCGCCCTGCTGAGCGCTCTTGAAAAATATCCCACCAACCAGGAGTTCCTGGATGCCGTTGAAAAAGGCCTTACATCGGGATAAGACCCCATACGGCCCCGGTATTGTCTATGTGCCACACCTCGCCTTTAGAGGTTCGGGCTGGCTCGGATGAATTAAGAGATGTACGGAAATTTTATATACTTTATTTTGGTCTTATTGATTTACGCGACCTATATCCCCCCTGAGCGCCCTTATCTCGATCCTTTTGAGACCGTCGTGTCTTTTTTCGGCCTCTTGGTCGTATTTTTCGTCACCACCCGGCGGGTATTTTACGGCCTGTCAAAAAAAATCGACCGCCGGGGGCCTCAGGGTCTTCACGGAGCCTTTGACCGATTGTTTACCCGCCAGGCGATTCTGGCCCTCGTCATGTTTACTCTCCATGTCTATATCCTGAATCTAAAGCTCTTCGTCCTGCAACTGCCGGTAATCTCAGCCATCCCAACGCTGGCCGCGCTCTTGTTTATCGCGCTGTTTGCGCTTCATCTGGCCATCATCTGGACGGCGGGCTATGACACCTACCGGCGTCTGTTTCAAACCAGGATCTCAAGACGGTCGTACGTATTTTCCAATATCTTGTTTCACCTGCCCGTCATCTTGCCGTGGGTTGCCATTTCGGCGGTGATAGATCTGGTCAATGCGTTGCCTTTTGAGATGCCCAGACAACTCCTCGCCAGACCGGAAGGCCAGCTTATCTTCTTTTCCCTGTTCCTGGTAGCACTGATCATTGTTGCCCCTTCTCTGATGCGTGTTTTCTGGCGATGTGAACCTCTGCCCGCAGGCCCGAAACGCCAGCGTATCGAAGGCATGTGCGCCATGGCGGGATTGGGTTACCATAATATCTTGACCTGGCCGATTTTTGAAGGAAGGTTGTTGACCGCCGGCGTTATGGGACTGGTCAAGCGTTTTCGTTACATCCTGGTCACAAGGGGCCTGCTGGAGATTCTCAACGATTCGGAGCTGGAAGCCGTCATTGCCCATGAAATCGGACATATTAAAAAAAAACATCTGCTGTTTTATCTTGTTTTCCTCATCGGGTTTATAATCCTCTCATATGCGGTGTTTGACCTTCTCATTTATGCGATTCTTTACAGCAATCTTTCGTTTTCTCTGCCTCGTAGTGCCGAAACGGTCCTGTCACACACCACATCCTTGCTGTTCGCCGCCGCCATGGCAACCATTCTTTTGATCTATTTTCGCTTTGTTTTTGGCTATTTTATGCGCAACTGTGAACGGCAAGCCGACCTGTACGCCTTCACCCTGACCGGTGATGGATCAGCCCTCAGGTCGTCCCTTGAAAAAATCGCCATCCACAGCGGACAATCTCAGGACCGGCCGAGCTGGCATCATTTCAGCATCCGCCAGCGCATCGACTTTTTGAAAAAGTGCGAAGCGGACAGCCGTTGGATCGAAAGACACGACAAGAAATTGCGAAACAGCATCGCTGTGTTTGTGGCCGGGTTGTGCTGTGTGGGCTATCTGGGTTATTCAATCAACTTCGGCAGGATGGGAAACACCCTCAACAGCCGTTTTCTCGAAAAGGTCCTGGTCAAGGAAATTCAACAACACCCTGAAAATGCAAAGCTGTACACCCTGCTCGGCTCCGTTTCCTACGAAAGAGAAGAATATGAAAAGGCGATCGCCGCCTACGAAAAGTCCATCGCGCTTTTGCCTGACAACCCGGAAGCCCTGAATAACTTGGCCTGGCTCTTTGCCACCTGCCCAAAGACCCGACTCCGAAACCCTGCCAAAGCCCTGTTCCTGGCCAAAAAGGCGGCGGCATTAAACCCAGAACCCCATATCCTGGATACGCTGGCTGAAAGCTATTATGTCAACGGAAAAAGGACCGACGCAATCAGGACGATCAAACGCATCCTGGAAAAGGACCCCCCGGAGAGGCCCTATTATGAAAGCCAGCTCAGAAGGTTTGCATGTGGAGGATAGCTTGTGCAACAACCGTTACTTGATACACACCTTACGCACTTGTAACAGATCCGTGTGACCGCTGAAAATCTTTTCGATGCCGTCCTGTTTCAGCGTGGTCATGCCATCGGCAATCGCCTGCTCACGAATCTGTTCCATCTTCGCCTTGTTCTGAATCAGTTTCTTCATGGGATCCGTGCCTATCAACAACTCGTGAATCCCCATCCGGCCCTGATACCCCGTGTTGTTGCATTCCGAACAGCCCGCTGCTTTATACAAGGTCAGATCCTTGGAGTAAGCGATCTTCAGACGCTCAAAGTCTTTGGAACCGTATTCCCGCACCAGCTCGTCGAATTCGTCTCTGGTCGGGTTATATTCTTTCTTACACTTCTTGCACAGGGTGCGCACCAGCCGCTGGGCCATGATTCCCAGGATGGCATCCGCGAAATTGAAGGGATCCATTCCCATATCCAGAAGCCGGGTGATGCTTTCAGGCGCACTGTTGGTATGCAGGGTGGAAAAAACCAGATGCCCGGTTAAAGAAGCCTCAATGCCGATGTGGGTGGTCTCTTTGTCTCGCATCTCACCCACCATGATCACGTCCGGATCCGCCCGCAAAAACGCCCGCATGGCGGTTGCAAAATCAAAACCGATTTTATGATGGGTCTGTACCTGGCGGAGTCCTACCTGCGTGATTTCCACAGGATCTTCCGCGGTCCATATCTTGATATCCGGTTTGTTGATATAGCCCAGGGCGGAATGCAGGGTCGTGGTCTTTCCGGAACCTGTCGGACCGCACACGAAGATGAGGCCATAGGGTTGTACGATCAGGCGGACAAAGTTGTCGTAATTGTGCTTTGAAAGCCCGATCTTGTCCAGAGGCAGGGGGTCTCCACTGTGCAGGATCCGCAGGACCACGTCTTCCAGTCCCCCGGCTGTCGGCACGGTCGCAACCCGCAATTCAATGTTTTTCCCGCCGTATTTTTTGAACTTGATTTTTCCATCCTGGGGTTTTCGTCGTTCTGCAATGTCCAAGTCCGCCATAATCTTTAAGCGCGACACAATGGCCGCGCGATAACTGTATGGCACTGTCTGGTACAGCTGGCAAACGCCGTCGATTCTGAATCGAATCTCCGTGTTTTTCTTACCGGGATACGGTTCGATATGAATATCCGACGCATTGCGGGCATAGGCATCCAGGATGATCTTATTGACCAGCTGCACAATCGCGCTGTCTTCATCGCTGACCGCACGTTCGGCCTCCTCAATCTCTTCATCCTCAACGGCCAACTGGCCCAGGATTTCATCGATGTCCTTCTGTTCCTTTTCTTCCCGGCAGAACAGATTGATAAACTGGAGGATATCTTCTTTCAAGGCGACATGAAAAACCAGCGGTTTTCCCGCGAACAAGGGCTTGATCATGTCGATCTTTTGAAGGTGGGAAGGGTTATCAATGGCGATAACAATGTTGTCCCCCTCCTGCCTGATCGGAACCCAGAAGTTGCGTTTCATAAACGGGACTTTCAGGCCGGTCAGGAGCTCACCGGGGATCGGAACCTTCTCGTTATATTCGATAAACGGCGTGCGATAGTAGTGACTCAGGGACTTGCCGATGTCCTTTTTTGCCACCTTGTAGGCATGCATCAGGACGTCTTCAACTTCCTTTTTCGCCTGTCGGGCGTCGGCAACGGCCTTTTCAAGCTCTTTCTGGGTCAGAATGCCGTTTTCCACCAGGTAGTCAAATTTTCCCGGCCGGGCCTTGGCCATCCTTTTCTGGTTGTATATGGCAATCCCAAGGATCTTGCACAGCTCTTGGACAGCAGCCTCATCCTGGTTGGAAAACGGAGCGCCGTCTTTTCGATTGATGATCTGGATCGCGCCCAGAAGGTATTTCTGGAAACTGATGGGGGCGGCCAAGACCTGTCGGGTACGGTAACCGCTCTTCTGGTCCCATG
>JAFDGP010000236.1 GCA_019309245.1 Deltaproteobacteria bacterium
GATATCCGAAGTCACCTGGTGTTCCAGCTCTCCCGAGCCCTTGATCTGTTTTTCAAGCCACTTCGTCGCGCCGCTGGTCTGCCAGAGTGGGAGCCGATCGTATGTGGCAAGGCGACAGGGACTCTGGTCGATGATCTCACCCGCGTTCATTCCCCGGTCGTCCTGCTTGCAGATCGTGTAAGAGAAGACGCAGACCTTGCCGATGAGGTGACCGGCTTGATCGCCGCCCACAGCGTTGCCCACCTTTCTCACTTGGCAATCCGCCTGCGGCATCGCGCCGTCCCTTTTGCCGTGCTTGAGGACCCGCGCCGCTTTTCCCAACTCAAGGACCGCTTGGGCCAGCCGGTCGTCCTGGAGGTTTCTCCGCTTGGCGTCACGGTTTCGGACCGCGTTGATTCGGGGAACAACCACAGAAGAATCAAGCCGCAGGCCACCGACAGTAGGTTGGACAAGGCGGTCTCACCAAGCTCTGTAGACCTGTCGGCCACTCCGGTTTTACTCCCCTTGGCCGAGGTCACCATAGCAAACGCCGGGGCCAAGGCCTTTTCGGCAAAACGCCTCAAGGAGCTGTCGGACAGGAAAGGGAGTGGTTTTGCTACCCCTCAAGCCTTTGTAATTCCTTTCGGTGTGATGGTAAAAAGCCTTCAGGCAGACCCAGCAATCTACGCAGCCTACCAACACCAGGTCAGCCGACTGGCCGGCCTGGAAGGCCGTACCCTTTCCCGCGCTCTGGTCAGGTTGCAAGAAATGATCAGACACCTTCCTGTGCCTCCGGAACTTTCGGAAACCCTTCAGGAGGTATTCGGCCCGAATCAACGGCTGGTGATGCGCTCCAGCGCAAACGATGAAGACCTGAACGGGCCGGGCACAGCAGGTGTGTATGACTCGGTGGCCAACGTGCCGCGGCAAAAGCGGATCGACGCCATACGACAAGTCTGGGCCTCTGTGTGGAACGGCGTTGCGGCGGCTTCCCGAAACAGAGCCGGCTGGGCACATGAGAAGGCGCACATGGCGGTTCTTATCGAGTCCATGCTAAACCCGACATTCTCTTTTGTGCTACATACCGCCAACCCCATGAACCACAACCCGAATGAGCTGTACATGGAGTTGGCGGTCGGTCTGGGACAGGTCCTGGCCCACCCTCACTTTCCCGGGAGTCCTTACCGCATGATTTACAATAAGCGCTCCGGTCGCACCCGCAAGCTGGCCTTCGGAAACCTCAGTCAGGCCATGGTGCCAAGCGCCCGGGGTGGACTGACAAAACAAGTGGTGGACTATTCCAGGGTTGTCCTGTCCTTGGACAATGACACCAGAAACCATTTGGCACGCCGCCTGTCGGCCATTGGCACGGCGGTTGAGCAGGCCATGGGAGGGCCCCAGGATATCGAGGGAGCCATTGAAGGCGAACGGATCTATCTCGTACAAACTCGAGCACAGCATGTGGATGGGAGAGGGTAACCCCTCTTAAGAAACTCAATTCAAATTGCGGCTCACGCATTGAGAACAATATGCATTTTTCGCGGCAAAAAACTTTAAAAGATGATCACGTGCTGTTCTCAAGCCCGAAGGGCGCAAAACACGAAGGCCTCAATGTTTTTTATTTCGTGTTTTCAATCTTTCGTGCTTTCGTGATAAATTTCTTTTTTCAGCTGCCAATCTTGCATAAACCCTAACCTGGACAAGTAGCTCTTCAAACCCTGGAGACTGTTTTGAACCCGAATCGCGGACAACCCACCCCAATTCCGCCTGTGCTGGGCCTGTTTCAAAAACGGATTGATGGAGACGATACCCTGCTTGAACTGGCCAAGCGCTGTTTTAAAAAGGCCGGCTTGGGGATAGAGTGTTATGCCGGAACCGCGGACGAGTTGGACCACGTGTTGGGGTTCAAACCGTGGCCGGAAACGCCGGCAGTCGCCCACCTGGCACGGGCAATCAACATCATGACAAACGAGGGCCGGGACATTGTCCTTGATGTGGCCGCACGTTTCCGAAAGGATCTTTTTGGTCTGGTTCTCCATGACCAGCCTGAGCTCTGTTCGTCGTTTCATGATTACGTTACCGCACTCCGGCGTCTGGCTGACGGATTACAAGAGATGACCCACCCGCCTGCTCTGTACGTCGAATACGCCTCCGGGTTGCCCGTGGACCGTTTCATCCGTCTTTTCGATGCAATTGAGGATCTTGAGGAAATCAGTTGTGGTATCGATATCGGTCATGTGGGACTGTGGCAGGTCAGGAGGGCCTTTTCCTTCCGGCACCCCGGTGTGGATGTTTGCACGCTTCAGCCCAGGGATCCGGCACTACCTGATCTCATTGGAGAGGTCCAAAAAGCCGTCAAATCCGCCACGAGCGCCGTCATTCAGGTCGTTAAGGCCCTCGGTCGGCATGGAAAGCCCATCCATTTTCATCTTCACGACGGCCATCCGATTGCAGCCGTAAACCCTCTGGGTATCAGTGATCATCTGGCCTTTTCTGAAAAGATTCCGATTCCGTTCCTCTACAAAGGGAAACACGACCTTGACCCCATGTTCGGACCATTCGGTCTTGAAAAAATCCTGGAAGCCGCCCTTACACAGCCGGGGCCCGAACGGGTTTCCTTCACACTGGAAATCCATCCCACCGGCCGAACCCGGCCCCTGGGACCTTATGATGAGCTTTTCTCCCACTGGAAGGACAAAACCAATGCAAAGAAGATGTTTCACTGGCTATGCATGCTGGTCGAAAATCATCGGCTGGTCATGAAATTATTACACAATCAAATGCCTACCCACCTGAAAGGAAGCCACCATGAGACAGCCTGAAAAGATGATCATCTATAATCTCTTTCCCCTATTGGCCGGCCCGGTGACCCAATGGGAGGCCCACTTGAACAGGGCGGCGGATATGGGGTTTAACTGGATCTTCGTCAATCCCATTCAGCAAACCGGTAGCTCCGGAAGCCTCTATGCGGTCAAGGACTACTTTGCTTTCAATCCCGCCCTGATCGACCCGGAGAAAGACATCCCCCCCGTAGACCAGGTTAAGCAGATGATCTCCACGGCCAAAAGATTGGGATTGAACTTGATGGTGGACCTGGTGATCAACCACTGTTCGGTGGATTCCGCCCTGCTTGATACCCATCCGGAATGGTTGATGTGGGAAAAACGTGGTCGCGTAGCCCACCCTTATTGCGACGAAAACGGAAAACGGGTGGTCTGGAAGGACCTGGCAAAATTCGACCATAAAAACAGCCCGGACAAGGAAGGGCTCTTTAAATATTTCCTGGAGGTAGTTTTTTTTCTTGTCAGCCTCGGGTTCAAGGGATTCCGCTGCGATGCAGCCTACCAGGTGCCAAAAAGTCTGTGGAAAAGGCTCATCCGAGAGACCAAGAAGCGGCACCCGGGGGTGGTCTTTTTTGCAGAGACTTTGGGATGCCCGCCGGACCAGACCACGGAAACGGCCCGGGCCGGTTTTGACTATATCTTCAACAGTTCAAAATGGTGGGACTTCAAGAGTCATTGGCTCATGAAACAATACGCGCTCACCAGAGAGATCGCGCCATCCATTAGCTTTCCGGAAAGCCACGATACCGAAAGACTCTGCCGGGAGCTGGATGGAAACGTTGCCGGTTTGAAGCAGCGGTATTTCTTTTCCGCCGTATTTTCCGCAGGCGTGATGATGCCCGTCGGATTTGAATACGGGTTCAAAAAAAGGCTGCATGTGGTTAAGACGACGCCCAAGGATTGGGAAAAAACCGATATCGACCTGACCCCCTTCATAACCCGGGTAAACCGAATCAAGGCACAGCACCCAGTGTTCCAGGAAGACGCCCCGACCGAAATACTGACCCATGACAATCGGAATGTCCTGCTGATGTGGAAGGGTTCCGTCTCGACCAGGGAGGAAGCCTTGATCATCGTCAATAAAGATATCGATCATCGACAAGAGGTGTTTATCGAAAACCTGCGTGACCTTGTGCAGGCCGGGGCCCCGTTGTCGGATCTGTCCCCGGAAGGCCCTATGCAATACATTCCGGCCCCATTTTCCTATGATCTCGCCCCGGGGCAACTCATCGTCCTGGCAACCACGAGAGACGCAGTTGAGACAGATTAGCTTCCCAAATCCACCGCCAAAAAAACGAAGATGGGATCCTTTTCACGCGATTGCAGTGTGTTAACCGAAAAGTGCTGGTTGAAACCTTTCACCTGCCTTGAGCGTAGGCAGATCGATTTTTATCTTCGTTTTTTTGGCCCTTCGGGGATGCCGATTTTACCGGATCTGCTTTGTTGGTGGGCGCTTGAAGTACACAAGTACGTCGGCGCGCCCACCGCCTCGCATCTCCGGCAAACTCGGCA
>JAFDGP010000237.1 GCA_019309245.1 Deltaproteobacteria bacterium
ATGGCCGCGGCCGGGGTGCTCAAGTACCCCATTGTCGCCGTGAACGATGCCGACACGAAGCACCTTTTTGACAACCGGTACGGCACGGGACAAAGCACGATCGACGGCATCATCAGGGCCACCAATCGCTTGCTGGCGGGCAGTACATTTGTGGTGTGCGGCTACGGCTGGTGCGGGCGCGGCATCGCCATGCGGGCCAGGGGCATGGGAGCCAACGTGGTGGTCACGGAAGTGAACCCCTTAAGGGCCCTTGAAGCGGTCATGGACGGCTATACCGTGATGCCCATGAAAGAAGCGGCCAGGGTCGGCGAGTTTTTCTGCACCGCCACAGGGGATGTGAATGTGATCGGCGCACGCGACTTCAAACTGATGAAAGATGGAGCCATCGTTTGCAATTCCGGTCACTTTAATGTGGAAATAGACGTCGCCTCACTGGGCAAGATGGCGAAAAAAAAGCGCCGGATCCGGCCTTCAGTGGTGGAATACGTGCTTGCAAACGGAAAGAGGATCAATGTGCTTGGAGAAGGACGCCTGGTGAATCTGGCGGCCGCCGAAGGGCATCCTTCCAGCGTGATGGATATGAGTTTCGCCAACCAGGCCCTGTCGCTGGAGTATATGGTCAAAAAGAAGAAGCCGCTTGCGGTCCAGGTCTATCCCGTCCCAAAAGAAATCGACAAGATGATCGCTAAAGAAAAACTGGCCGCCATGAATATTGCGATAGACACGCTGACCCGAGAGCAGAAGCGATACCTTGCTTCGTGGGACCTGGGAACATAACCCTTAATTTCATGGTTTCTATCATAAATGACCAAGGTCCCGTCCTTGGACTCATTTATGATAGAAACGGAAAAAGAATCCTCAAGTGTCTCCCCGAAGACGGTGACAAAAAGGGGCACGCCAGGTGATCCAGGCCATTGGACGCGAAACCATCAGGGGAGTAACCCACCTTCTCGATACCCTTGCCTTTTTCCGGCGCTTGAGCGCGAAATTGTATAAGAGGCCCCGGGCCGGCCGCAAGCTCGTGGTTCGATTTACCCTGGAACAGATCTATTTCACGGCGATCGAGAGCCTTCCGGTACTCGTCTTTATCGCGTTGATTACCGGCAGCATGATCATCATGCAATTTGCCAAACATTTTTCAACGCTGGAGGGCAGAGCGATTCTGGGCGATCTCGTGGTGCTTCTCATCATTCGGGAGTTGGGTCCCTTGTTTACCGCCCTGATCGTGCTTTTGCGCTCAGCGGTGGCGGCTACCGTTGAGACGGCCACCATGAAGGTCACCGGGGAACTGGAGGCCCTGGAATTGCAGGGCATTGATCCGCTCTATCTTGTCGGGGTGCCCCGGCTGATCGGGACCACGGCGGCCATGTTGTGCCTGTTCATTGTTTTCGACATTGCCGCGATTCTGGGTGGTTACTGTATCGCCTGGATCGCCACCAATATGCCCCTGGAAAGGTTTTTGGAAGGGGTGGGTCAGACGATTTCGGGCATTGACATCGCCGTGGGGATTGTCAAGGCGGCGCTTTTCGGGATGACCATTACCGTGGTTTCTCTGTATCGAGGGTTTTCCGTGGCAAAGGCGGTGACCCGGGTGCCGATTCAGACCTCGAAGGCGGCCATGGAGTCTTTGTTATATTGCGTTTTTGTCAACATCGCGGTCTCTGTTGTCTTTTATGTTTAGCCATACAGAACAAAATGATTATGGTCTCAAGCCGACATGACGGAGCTGGTCAGGTTATCGGGCCTGTGTCTTTCAGACCGGGGAAGCGGCGGTCGGCTTACCGACGTCCATCTCAGATTGCGCACTGGAGACGCCTGTTGTATATGCACGGACTGTCTTCATGACGGCCATCTGTTGCTCAGGGGCATTGCCACCCTGGCGTTTCCCGAGGCCGGGCAGTTGTTTTTTCGGGGAAGACCGCTTGACTTTTCCGACAGGCAGGCCCTGTTGGCCTATAAAAGAGCGGTGGGCTATGTGGCGGCGGATGCGACGCTTATCAGCAGGGCCACGGTTTTTGAAAATCTTATGTTGATGCGATATTATTTTGAAAACTCCTTGACGATTCAGATGAGCGAGCAGGCTCGCTCCCTTTGCGCTGTGTTCGGGCTGGAGAACAGGCTGAACCGTTACCCGTGGCAATTGGACCCGGAAGAGGCCCGTCTGTTTATGATCATCAGGGAGCTGGCCAAGGATCCCCTGGTTCTTCTGCTTGAGCGTCCGGCGGACTTTCTTCGGACCGAGCCACTGGAGGCCTTGCAGGGGATACTGGGCCGATATGCCGGCGGCCAGGCCGCGTTGGTTCTTCTCTGCGGCCAGAAAGGTCCCATGGAATCAATGTGCAATAAACAGATCAACATTTTCCGCGGACGGGTTTCGACGTGCGCGCACCCCCGGGTTTTATGACACCTCATGGAAATGCGCTTTGAAAAAAAGGAAAGGGTGGTCGGCCTTTTCATGGTCATCGTGATCGCCTTGCTGTTGGGGGGCGTGGCCATGGTGGGCAGGGCGAAGGACTGGTTTCGCTCCTACGCCACGTACTACACGGTGTTTGATGAGGCCTATAATCTCAGCCCGAATGCCAGGGTCAAACTCTACACGGTGGACGTGGGCAAGGTCAAACAGGTCAGTCTGGTGGGTGACAAGGTCAGGGTAGAGCTGGCCGTCTTGAAGGAATATGCGGATCGCATCAAGACCGATTCCGTTGCGACGGTTGAAAGTCCAACGGTGATCGGCTCGGAATATGTGTCCATCAAGCCCGGTAGTACCGCTGCCCGAGCCTTGCCCGAGGGAGGGATGATTGCATCCAAACCCAAGAAGTCCATTGCCGACTTGATGGCGGAATTCGAAGTGGAAAAGACAGCCAAGATGGTCATCAAGAGCATCCAGGCCTTTACCGGAATCGTGGAGCGGCTTCGCGACCCCACAGGGCCGCTTTTCAGGGCACTGGAGAGCACGGCGGACAGCTTGTCTCATATTGAAGCGGTGACCCGTCGCATTGATGAAGGGCGGGGTTCTGTGGGCAAGCTGGTGGCCAGCGAGGACCTGCTCAAAAAGGTATACACCCAGCTCGATGAGATGGGCCGGGTGCTCAAACGACTTGAACATACTGTAAATGTGGCCCACGACATCACACGCCATGTGGCCGAGGCGTCCACGAAGGCCCCTGAGATTATGGAAGCCCTTGAACAGAGCCTGGATACCATCAGGCGCATCCTGGCCAATATCGAGCAAGGAAGTCGCGATATCCCATCGGTGACCCGCTCCACGAAACGGGGCCTTAAAGAGATGCGTGAAGCGGTAGAGCAACTGGACAGGGTCGCCCGCGCGCTTCAGGAGACCTTTTTTGTCAGGCGCCATCTGCCTCCTGAGGTCCAGGATGAACCCATCGACACGGGACTGCGCCGATAAGGCCGCGGGGGGGCCTTTACAAAGCGTCCGGACAGAGAATCAATGCGAATCGACATTTCAGATATAAGGAGGACAGGACAGCGGTATGTGCTTTTTTTGGGGTGTGTGGCGATCCTTGCCGTGTCTTGCGCTCCGGGCCGGATTGCGACCCTGAAAAGTGGGGAGACGGCAGGAAAAAGGGCGTCTGCCGAGGCCCTGTCCTGGTACCGAAAGGGGTGCTACGAAAGAGCACTTGAATATTTCATGCGGGCCTATGAGCTTTTTTCGCTTGCCGATGCCAGGGCCGGGGTGGCCATGACCTTGAACCATATGGGAACGGTTTATCGGGTGCTGGGGCGCTACGAGGAGGCCTTGAAGGCCTGTGAAGAGGCTCATGGGCTTTATCAAGGCCTCAATGATCCCGAAGGATCGGCGGAGGCCCTTTCCAACAAGGCCGCCGCACTGATCGAGCAGGGACGGCTCAAGCGCGCAGAGGCTGTGTTGCAATACGCCGGTTCGTTCACATCCGGTCTTTTAACCGGCGTTTCGGCCGGCGTGCTGCAGAACCGGGCCGTTCTATTGGCCCGAAAGGGCCTTTTTCAGGAGGCGGAAAGGCTGGTCCGCACCGCCTTGCGGCAATCTCGAGAACTTGCTCCAGCAAAGGCCGCGTCTTTGAACTTTTTTCTTGGGCACCTGATGCTTGAGACAAACCGGCCTGAAACGGCCGTTGAAGCCCTAAAAACAGCGCTGGCGCTGGATAAGCAGGCGCGCTTTTCGCCGGGCGTCGCGCAGGATCTCTCGGCCCTGGCCGGGGCGCAGCAGCGCCTGGGCCGATATGCCGAAGCGGTTAAGCTCTGGAAACGCGCGGTCAAGATGTTTGTGCTGATGGGCCTTGCCGATAACGTAAATCGATCCATGGCCGAACTGG
>JAFDGP010000014.1 GCA_019309245.1 Deltaproteobacteria bacterium
AAAGGACGCTGCTTCGTGCGCAGACGGCCATGACAGAGGTCGAAGGCCGCAATGTGCCGGAGCCCGAGGCATATCTCGAAAAACCGGTGTCTCCGAATCGGCTGGCCGAGACAATCAGGAAGATTCTTTCATAAGGACCGCGGGGACTTCCAAGGACCGTAAGAAAAAGAAGATCATGGCGGCGGAAAAACTACTGCACATAACGGACAAACCGGCATTGACCCCGATGGAGACCCATTATCTAGAAGGGCTGCGGCCGTTGGGGTTGCGGGAGGTGATCGTATTTCATCCGGCCAGGAGCACGGTGCAGCCGACAACGTCTGGTTTGGTTACCAAGGTGGTTACAGAGGACGGCCCATTGGTACCCGAGTTGCTGAATGCGGCGCGTCGGGAATCCGTTTCACTGATCTCCACAAGCATGAACAGGCCCGGTTCTCGATGGTTTCAAAGGGCGTTCGCCCGAGAATTGCTCAGGGCGTCATTCCTTCCGGTGGTCCTGTTGCCAGCCTCAGGGGCTTTGGCATCCATGGGCCAGGGCGGGGTCTTTGATCATGTAATCTTTGCGGCGGATTGGTCGGATGGGTGTCAAAGGGCCATGGGGTTTTTATTGGCAACAGGAGGGATTATTCAAGCCCTTGAGATCGTTCACGTGGTGGAGAAAAAGCTTTCCGTCAGAGATATGCGGCAGTTGAAGCGAAGGCTTTCCGAGGCCCGAGATCGATTCCTGAAAGGCGGCATAGACGCAGAATCCCACGTCTATGCCGGAAAGCGTCACGAAGAGATCCTGCAGGCAGCCGATGATTACCACGGTTCTTGTATTGTTACAGGGCGAGGCACCGGCAAGGCTTTGTTTGGACTTCGCTTGACCGATTGTGCCTATCGCGTGGCGGAAACGGCAAGGGTTCCCGTCATTGCGGTGCCTTGATTCATAAAGAGCGACTGGAGCGGGAGGCCAATATCGATGGAAGTGACATTGTTGCTTGAAGCCACGGAAAATGCGTTCCGAATCATTGAGCGGGCCAGGGAGCACGCCCTGGGTCTTTTGGATACCGCTGTGCAGTTTACGGCCGAAGAGACCCACTATGAGGATCAAAAGCGAGTCCATGCCCTTTTTGCAGGCGCCCAACGGCGAAAGACCCGCTTTCAAAACATGGTGGGAACTACCGTGATCATGTTCGGGTTCTGGCTCTTGCTTTCAGGTATTTTTGACGCTTTTCATCTGACACTGGGGTTCTTGTGCTCGGCTCTCGTTGGGGTCCTCTTTCATGACTTGCTGTTTTCCAACGTGCGGGTGGGGGATATGCGCGTGGTGGCGGGCAGGTTCATAGCCTACATTCCCTGGCTGATCGAACAGATTGTACTGGCCAACATTCACGTGGCCTCTCTGGTCATCCGGCCGCGGATGCCCATTGATCCAAAGGTGATCACGTTCAAGTCGAAACTGGAAACGGATGTTTCGTTTGTTACCCTGGCAAATTCCATCACACTGACACCGGGCACCATTACCATGGATATCAAAGACGGCGTATATTATGTCCATGCCCTGAGCAAGAAGGTCGCTGATGACTTGAACACCGGTGAGATGGAGGACCGGGTGGCCCATATCTTTATGGAGGCCGACCACCTGTATGTGCAGGATGTCTTGGACGCTGCGCGTCTGTATCAGGCCATGCGGATATAGGTATGTACTGCCAGCAGAAAAGCGGCCGCGTGATCTAATGATGGTTGATCGGGTGTTGTGAAAAGGACAGCAGATAGCAAATCCACATGGATAGTCAACAGGGGAAATTAAGGAAGAAGAGAAATGATTCGGGACAGCGACGATGTGATCGTTAAGACCTTGGCCAGACTACTTATGCCGTTTATTGTCGGCTTTGCCTTGTATGTGCTGATGCACGGGCATCACAGCCCGGGTGGAGGGTTTCAAGGAGGGGTGATCCTGGCTGCCGGTTTTGTGTTGTTATGTGTAAGCTTCGGGCTGCAGTGGACGCAAAGGTGGATGACCCGGAAGACGGCCGAGCTTTTCAGCAGTATCGGTGTGTTTATCTATGGGGGAATCGGCGTTTTGTGCCTGATACTTGGCGGCAACTATCTCGACTATGGGCGCTTGAGCAGAGTTCTTGGTGTCGATGTGGCCGAAGCAAGGTCTCTGGGTATCCTGGGGGTAGAAATTGGGGTGGCCCTTGCCGTGATGGCCGTGATGTGCACGCTCTTTTTTATGATATTTACCGCGGTGGACGAATCGGGGGGCCAGGGAGGAGAGCAATGACGACATTTTTCTTGTTTATCGGTATAGCCATGTGTGTCTTGGTTTTGCTTTGCTTGTACCGGGCCACGATGGGGCCGAATGTGTTGAACAGAACCGCCGGTATTTCGGCGATCGGAACCAAGACACTGATTATTCTTTTAATCATGGGAATCGTGTATGACCGGATTGATATGTTTGTGGACATCAGCATGGTCTATGCGCTGTTAAATTTCATCGGATGTCTGGTCCTGGCAAAGTACCTTGAAAGATCCAGGGAGGTATCATGCTAGTCAAAGACGTGATTTCCATCGTATTTATGCTTGTGGGTTTGTTTTTCTTTACGACCGCCACATTGGGATTGCTGCGGCTACCGGACTTTTACGCAAGGCTTCACGCTACCGGAAAGGGAGATACCCTGGCGGTATTTATTTCTCTTTTAGGCGTGGCCGTGTACCACGGCTTTTCCTTGGTTAGTGTAAAAGTCGTGTTTATCGCAGTGTTCATGTTTCTGGCCCAGCCCACGTCAACCCACGCGATTTCTCGTGCAGCCTTTCGCTGTGGCGTTCGGCCGTGGACGCTGGAGGATGGAGAGAACTCACAACATGAAGGAGCAAAGCGATGATCCTGCCGTTTGATTTGATTTTGGTGTTGTTTGTCTATATCTGCGCTGTGGCCGCGCTGACAACCCGCGATCTATTGAGCGCGGTGATGATTCTGGGTGCTTATAGCTATTTCATGTGTCTGCTCTGGACGGAAATGGCCGCCGTAGATGTCGCCTTTACGGAAGCATCGGTGAGTGCGGGAATTGGCACGATTCTTTGTATCGGTGCTATCAGCAAGACAAAAAGGAGGTCAAACGATTGAAATTCCTCAGCCTGATAACGGTTCTCCTCGTCGGTGTGGCTCTCGTTTACGGGACGTTGGGGATGCCGAGGTGGGGAGACCCGAACTCCCCGGCCGCCACCCACGTATCCCCTTATTACTTGGAACACAGCATGCACGACACTGCCACGCCCAATGTGGTGACTTCGGTGCTGGCCGATTACAGGGGCTATGATACGTTGGGTGAGACCTCGGTCATCTTTACTGCCGGCATGTCATGCATCCTGTTGCTGAGAAAAAGACGCAAGCATAAAGAGGAAGACCATGTTTGATTACATTATTAGCTATTATAACTACTGGATGTATGCCGGTCTGATGATGATAGGCTTTTACGGCATGATGGCAAAGCGGAACCTGATAAAAAAGATTATCGGCATGAATGTGTTTCAGTCTTCCATAATCTTTTTCTACATATCGTCTTCGGTCAAACGGGGTGGGGTCACGGTACCGATTATCAAACATGTGGCCGGTGCACATGGCAGCCACGGGGTTGACGTCATGCAATACGCAAACCCCTTGCCGCACGTACTGATGCTCACGGCCATTGTGGTTATGGTGGCGACGCTGGGTGTGGCATTGGCGGTGGCGATCTTGATTTACAGGAGATATCATACGCTTGAAGAAGATGAAATCATTCTGTGCATGAGAAAGGGTTAAGAGAATGCCGGGACATGCACCGATCATTGTTGTCGTGATTCCGTTGATCAGTTCCTTTTTGTGTCCACTGATCGGAAAGCTAAACAGGCAATGGGCGTATTTCTGGGCGGTCTTTTCCTTGTCGCTTTCAGCTTTGGCTGCTATGAGGACCCTTTGGACGGTTATTACGGCAGGGACTATCCACTATCGGCTCGGGGGCTGGCTGCCGCCTTTCGGGATCGAATACGTGGTGGATCATCTCAACGGCATGATGCTGGTTCTGGTGACCATGATTGCGCTGATGGTGGCAATCTATTCGAGGCGAAGTGTCGAAAAGGAGATTGCGGACAGGACGGTGTACTTTTATACGGTTTTTTTGCTTCAGGCGACGGGATTTCTCGGGATTGTTATCACGGGCGATTTGTTCAATCTGTACGTGTTTCTGGAGATCGCGTCACTGGCCGGCTATGCGCTCATAGCGGTGGGAGAAGACGGAGCGCCGGTCGCCACGTTCCGATATATTGTGATGGGAACGATCGGCGCCTGTTTTTACCTCTTGGGCGTGGGATATATCTATATCGTCACGGGATCATTGAACATGGCGGATGTACACAAATTACTGCCGAGCCTCTACCATTCCAGAGTGGTGCTTACTGCGGTTGCGTTTTTGCTCTCAGGGTTGGCAGTAAAAATGGCGTTGTTCCCAGTCCATGTGTGGCTGCCGGATGCCTATACCCGGGCACCTTCTTCGGCCAGCGCATTGATCGCACCTTTGATGACCAAGATATCCCTGTATGTAATGGTTCGGGTTCTATTCAGCGTATTTGTGCCCCGGCTCTCTTTTGAGTTGTTGCCCATCGGCCGGATTATGGTGTGGGCTGGCGTGGTGGCCATTTTGGCCGGAGCAGTTATGGCTCTGGCCCAGAAAGATTTTAAAAGGATGCTTTGCTACATCGTGGTCGCCGAGGTTGGATATGTGGTCGGCGGTGTCGGTCTGGCCAACCAGACCGCTATAAAAGGTGCGATTCTGCATATTCTCAACGACGCCGTCATGACCGTGGGCCTTTTCAGCGTGGCGGGCATCGTCGTGTACAAGACGGGACGCCACCGGCTCGTTGATTTCAAAGGCCTGTTCGCCAAGATGCCTTTTACCATGTCGGCGTTCGTGGTGGGCGCGTTATCGATAATCGGAGTGCCGCCGACTTGTGGGTTTTTCAGCAAATGGTACCTTCTGCAAGGCGCCATCATTGCGGGCCAGTGGGCGTTTGTGGTGGCATTGCTTGTCTCCAGCCTGGTGAGCGTCATAATTTTCTTCAGGGTGATTGAAATCGGGTTTGGGTTCCACGGACTTCAAGACGAAGAGACCGAACACGAAGCCAACGCTCCTATGTCCATGGATGAGGCGCCTTTAAGCATGTTGGTGCCTACACTCACGATCGCTACAGCCATTCTTCTTATCGGTCTTTATAACCAGAGGATCATATCGGGACTGATTGCGTTTGCGGTCCCTCGATTGTAGCGAAAATCCGCCGGCTTCGATCCATAATCCGTTCACGGTGTCATCCGGAATACATCGGGGTGACAGTGGGAAAAGCGATAGGGTTTTTCGGCGTTACTGGTGCGTTTGCGACTTTTGCACGGAATTATGGTCCGGAGATCTATACGCGTACGGGTTGAAACTTCTTGATTCACAAAGAGCCGTTTGTCATGAGAAAAGACCGCCAGTGTTGGGAATATTTCGACTGTCCGGAAAAGCAATGTCCGGTCTATAAAAAAGGAGAGTCGCTTTGTTGGCTTGCCCGTGGAGCCCGATGCAGAAAGCGGCCTCTGGGAAACCGAAAGAAAAGCGCCATGTGTCTGGACTGTGATTTTTTTAGAAAAAATGTGGGTCTGGACCTGATTGAAAAGGGACGCACCGGCTTTGATAAGGAAACCTCCCCGGTGGACCCTCAGCTTCAAGGTGTGATCGCGGAGTTGGCTGGCGGTCTGTCCGAGGTTTTTGATGCGCTCAAGAAGATCTCGTCGGGCGATCCGTGGGTGAGAATCGATGAGTCTTCGCCGCTTCCGCTGATTGCGAAGCTGAAACACCTGGTGAACGTCACAGGGAAAAACCTTGGGGAGATTGTGGACCTGTCACACGAGTTTGCCATCGGACTGGCCGAGCATTTTGATGTGCTGCATCGGGTATCTCGGGGAGATTTGGGAGCGCGGGTGACCGGGACCTCCGATGTCGAGCTTCTGGAGTCTTTGAAAAATATTACCAATCACATGATCGTCAGTGTCTCGCAGGAAATTGCGGAGCGGAGGCGGGCGGAAGAACTGCTTCGGAAAAGTGACAGCAACTACCGAAATCTGAGCAAGGCGCTGACGCTTGGCCTGGTCGAGGTCTTCGACGCCCTGAACGAGATCTCTTTGGGTAATCCTGAGGTAAGAATTCCCGAAGACTCGGAGATCGACTTGATCGCTGAACTTAAGATGATGGTCAACCAAACTGCGGAGAACTTGCGTGAGATCGTGGACCTGTCACACGAGTTTGCGATCGGGCTGGCCGAGCATTTTGACGTGTTGCACCGCGTTTCTCAGGGTGACCTGGAGGCGCGGGTGACTGGGACGTCGAGCGTCGAACTGGTGGAGTCCTTGAAAAACGTGACAAACCGCATGATCACCAGTGTATCCGATGAGGTTGCCACGAGAACACGCATCGAGGGCGCGCTGAGGCAGTCCGAGGCCGAACTGAGGGAATCTGAGGAAAAATACCATACCCTGTTTGACTATGATCCAAATTCTATCTTTGTGCTTGAACCAGGATCATTGCGGATCCTAGATGTCAACAAGCGATGCCTGGAAGTTTATGGCTATGAGAAATCGGAACTGCTCGGAATGTCATTCCTGGACTTAGGACCGGTGCGGTATGAAATCGGGGTCCTGGCCGGGGATAAACGAAGCAAGGAAAAATACAGTGAGTACCGCAAAATCGAGCATCAACGAAAGGGCGGCAAGTCATTCTATGTCAACATTCATGCCTGTGAACGCAAAGGCCAACGGAAATACGGCATCATTGCCACAACGGTCGACATTACAGAAGGCCTTGAGAAGGATGCTCAATTGATCCAGGCCAGCAAGATGTCCACACTGGGTGAGATGGCCACCGGGGTTGCTCACGAGCTCAACCAGCCGTTGAGTGCCATTCAGATCGGAAGCGATTTCTTGAAAAACATGGCCAAACAAAGAAAAAAGATTCCGCAGGACGAACTGATTCTTGTCTCCGAACAAATGGCACAGCAGGTGGCGCGTGCTGTTCACATCATCAATCACCTGAGAGAATTCGGAAGAAAGACCGAGATCGAACGTGAAACAGTCGATATCAACAAACCCCTCAGGGGCGTGTTTACGCTGCTAGGACAGCAGTTGAAACTGCGAAAAATCAATCTGACACTGGAACTGGGCGAAGGTCTTCCCCCGATAAGCGCCAATGTAAACAGCCTGGAGCAGGTGTTTGTGGATCTTGTCATCAACGCCAGAGACGCCATGGAAGAAAAGAGGCGGCGGAATCCAGGCGTTTCTGTCGAAAGCACGTTGACAGTATGCAGTTTCCAGGAGGCCGATCAGGTCGTTGTGACAATCAGTGATACGGGAGTGGGCATTCCTGATGAGATCAGAGACAAAATATTTGAGCCATTTTTTACGACCAAAGAGGTCGGGCAAGGTACGGGGCTGGGCCTTTCCATCAGTTACGGAATTGTCAGCGACTACAACGGCACCATCGATGTGGAAAGCGAAGAAGGAAAAGGGACCACGTTTCGGATTGCTTTTCCTGCATGTGATCGAGACGATGAGGCCGCAGTCAGTAGATCATAATACGGTAAAGGAGTAACGGCATGTCCAAGATCTTGGTGATTGATGACGAAGAGAGCATTCGGACGCTGCTCAAGGTATCCCTGTCACACAAGGGGTACGAGGTTATCCTTGCCGAAGACGGAGAGTCCGGTATCAAAGCGTTCCGGGCGTCCCGGCCACCGATCGTGATTACGGACATCAAGATGCCCGGCATGGACGGCATCGAGGTTCTCAAGCACATCAAGCAGGTCGATCCTGATACCAGAATCATTGTGATTACCGGTCACGGCGAAATGGAGGCCGCCATCGAGGCGCTCCAACTGGAAGCTTCCGATTTTATCAACAAACCGGTTACGGACGAGGCCCTTTCCGTTGCTCTAAAACGGGCGGAAGAGGTCCTGTGGATGAAGCAGAAGCTGCGGAAATATACGACCAGCCTGGAGGCTATGGTAGAAGAAGCTACACAGGAACTTCGGGCGGCCCACGATTTCCAGAAGAACCTGATTGAAAGTTCGATTGACGGCATTATCGCGGCAGATGAAAGAAAGCGGGTCGTGGTTTTTAATGACGGTGCTGCGCGACTGTTGGGCTACCGTGCGGATGAAGCAATCGGCAAGATGACAATAGAGCAATTTTTTCCATCGAAAGTCGCGCGAAAGATCATCGCGCTGATGGAGGGCGACGCGCAGACAGGCACAGAGAGGCTGGTCAACTACGAGGGTGTGGTTAGGTCCAGGGACGCCGAAGAGATCCCGGTCCGGATATCCGGTGCCACCTTGTTTGAAAACGGCTATGCCAATGGAATGGTGTGTTTTTTACAAGACCTTCGCGAAATTAAGAGGCTTCAGCGAGAATTGATTGAGAGCGAGAGGGTCTCGGCCATGGGACAGGCGGTGGCCGGCATGGCCCACTATATCAAGAACATCTTAAACGGCCTGCAGGGCGGTGTATACATGGTCAATACCGCCATGAAGAAAAACAAACCTGACCTGATGACCAAAGGCTGGGCCATGGTGGAAAACAATATCGGGAAGATTTCCGATCTGGTGATGAATATGCTCATCTACTCCAAGGAGCGGGAGCCAGACTATGTGCCCTGTCAGCCAAATGATATCGCGGAAGAAGTCTACGATCTGATGCGGGAAAAAGCGATCCAGAGTCGGGTAAGACTTGTCAAAGACTTTGACCCGTCAATCAGCGAATGTTTCCTGGATCCGACTGGGCCGCATCGTTGTCTGCTGAACCTTGTTGCCAATGCCATTGACGCCTGTATCTTTGATCCGCAGGAAGACAAACAGTGGGTGGTGACGATTCGGACTCGGCGGGAACCGGATTTCGTTCGATTCGACGTGATTGACAATGGAATCGGGATGACCGAGGAGGTTCGGAAAAAGGTGTTCGAACGTTTTTTTTCGACAAAAGGCGGGCGGGGTACTGGACTGGGTCTGTTGGTAACCCGGAAGATCATCGATGAACAAGGGGGAAGGATTTCATTTGAATCTCAACCTGGTCAGGGCACGACCTTTACAATGCGTTTTCCTGCAAGACCGACAGCGTCCGTAACTACGGGAGGGCTCGCATGATCCTGACCCGACACGGCGGGAAATCCGGATGATGCCTTGAGAACAGTACGATCTTTCGTGATTTCGTGATAGAAAGCTCTAATGGATGGTGGGCACAGCCCACCGCGAATGATCAATAATCAATGATAAATGACCAACGATCAATGATAAATGATAAATGTTAATAAGGAGGTGAGTTATCATGAACAAAAAAATCCTCATTGTCGACGATGAGCCCGAACAGATCGACTTCGCATCCACGATTCTCGAAGAAAACGGTTACATCCCGATCAGCGCGACCAACGGCATGGATGGCATGAAGATGGTCCGTTCGGAAAAACCCGCACTGATTCTCCTGGATATTATGATGCCCCGGCAGGGGGGTGTGGGGATGTACCGGGAGCTGAAACAGGATGAGGCGACGAAAGATATCCCTGTGGTAATCGTGACCGGGGTTACGCGCGGTGGGGGCTTTGATGAACATATGGTCACGCAGGGGGATGAGCTTCCCGCCCCGGACGGATACATTGAAAAACCGATGAATCCCGACGCGGTGGTCAAGCTAATCCACGATCTCTTATCCGGATCCTGAAAAAGAACGTTGCCCTGGTACCATGATCTGTATGAAGAGCGCATGTTATTTTCCGACATGAGGCGCCCGCACCATTGTTTTGATCATCGCCTGGCATCTCTTTCCAAATCCGGGAGTTGGAACGAGCGTCCATCTTTTAGCAGGTATGTGCCGTCTAAAGATCTCCCCTTCCGGTTACAGACGGCCGTGAGTCGTTACCAGCCGTCCGGATTCCCACGTCTTTAAGGCAAACCTTATTTGTCGCACTTTGTGAAAAAAATAACCCGGCGATGGGTCGAGATGGTCGGTTTGCATGGCCAAATCCGGTAAAATATGGTATGGACGTTTCCGATTAGGCGGCGGTCATGTCCGGCCGGGAAGGATCGCGGTTCGGACGGCTGCCCGATGGAAGCTGAGGCGGAATGGGAGTGTGTGAATGAAGCGGGTAGGGTTTGTGTCGACACGGCTCGCCGGGACCGACGGCGTGACCCTGGAAACGTACAAATGGTATCAGATCCTGGAAAGAAACGGTTATGAATGCTTCTTTTTTGCCGGGGAGCTGGACACACCTCAGGAAAACTCCTTGTTGGAACCAAAGGCCCATTTTGATCATCCGGATATCCTGGAGGTCCAGGAGCAGTGTTTCGGGAAGACCACCCGGCGGGCATCTCTGTCGGCGAGGATTCAGGAGCTGAAAGATTTCCTGAAATCCCGCCTGTATGAGTTCTGTGGTTCGTACAATATCGATTTGCTTATTCCCGAAAATGCGTTGGCGATTCCGATGAATATCCCGCTGGGCTGGGCGATCACGGAATTTCTTGCCGAAACCGGTACGCCGGCCATCGCCCACCACCACGATTTCAGCTGGGAGCGAAAACGCTTCTTGATCAGCGCCGTGCAAGATTATCTTCAAAGCTCTTTTCCGCCGAATCTGCCCTCCGTTCGGCATGTGGTGATCAATTCCGAAGCGTCTCGGCAGCTCAGCTACAGGAGGGGCTTAAGTAACGTTATTATTCCGAACGTTTTTGATTTTGCGTCTCCTCCGCCTGCACCTCCAAACGGGATGCTGCTGCGCGAAGAACTTGGGCTCGGTGACGACCTGTTTATTCTTCAACCAACCCGCGTGGTACCCAGGAAGTGGATTGAACGGGCGGTTGAACTGGTCAGTCTGATAGGACTGGACCGGCCCCGACTGGTGGTGTCTCACGAATTTGGTGACGAAGGGGATCTTTATGCGCAAAGGGTCCAGGAATACGCCCGGCGTTTGGGCGTTGAGGTCATCTATATTGGTGACAAAATCGGTCCGGCAAGGTGCTTCAACACCACGTGCGACAGGCCGTACACGATTGATGACGCATACCTGAACGCAGACCTGGTTACCTACCCGTCGGGCTATGAGGGTTTCGGAAATGCGTTTCTGGAGGCAATTTATTTTAGAAAACCCATCGTGGTGAACCGCTACTCGATTTTTGTGGAAGATATAGAACCTTGCGGGTTTGAAGTGATCACCTTTGAGTCCTTTGTCAGCCATGAATTGATCGATCGGGTCAAGGAAGCGCTTGAGCCACATAATTTGGGCTGGATCGTAGAAAAAAACTACGAGGTGGGAAAAAAATATTTTTCCTATGAGGTGTTAGAGAGTAAACTCCTGCCTCTGATTGCGAGCTTTCGGTAGGGATGTCCGATTTTTCATCAAAAGGCAATGCTGAACGTCCATTAAGGATCGGCATATTGCACTACTCGTGCCCGCCGGTCGTAGGCGGTGTGGAAGAGGTAGTAAAACAGCAGGCTTTCACATTTCATCGGTTTGGGCATTTTGTGAGTGTCCTGGCGGGTATGGGCGGTGCCTTTACGGACGACTTCCCTGTTCAAATCGAGCCCCTGCTGAGTTCTAAGGACCCGCAGATCATGGAGGTCCATGAGCAATGTCGACAGGGGCAATGTCGAGGAATAAAGCGTTGGGTAAGCGACATTCACGACATCCTGACACGCTGGTCCCGTGATCTTGACGTCATTCTTGCTCATAACGTGTTGCACATGCCCTTTAACCTTCCGTTGACGCTGGCGCTGAGACGTCTGGCAGTTGCGGACGGCGGGCCGGCCGTGGTGAGTTGGGCCCACGATTCTCCCTATTTTCAGCCCGGATGCCCCAAGTATCTGAATGCCCATCCCTGGGACGTTCTTTGCCGTCCACACGGCTACATTCATTACGTGACGATTTCAGCCTACCGAAAAAAGTTATTCCAGGAACTCTTGGGAGACTTTCCGATCAAGGTGATTCAAAACGGCATCGACCCGATCCGTTTTTTTTACTTCGACAAAAAAACCATTACGTTGACGGAGGAACTTGACCTTTTCAATAGGGACATCGTCGTGGTTCAGCCCTCCAGGATCACACCTCGGAAAAACCTCGAACTTTCCATTCATATCGTGCGAGGGATTAAACTGCTGGGTTATAATATTATGTTTATCCTTACCGGGGCCTATGACCCTCATGAACAAAAGGCCGTCCATTATTACAGGCGGCTCAGGTACTGGATCCAGGAACTTGACCTTCAGCACAATATTGCGATTCTGGCCGAGTATCAGTTTCGCGACGGTACGCGCTTGGTTCCGGATCGGGTGTTCATGCGCGACCTTTACATGATCGCCGATCTCCTGCTGATGACGAGCAAAGACGAAGGGTTCGGCCTGCCTCTGCTGGAGGCGGGCATGATTAAGCTGCCGATTGCGTGTTCGCACATCCCCCCGTTTCAGGAGCTGGGCCGGGGAATCTGCTTTTTTGGTCTGGACGAACCGCCGTTATTTATAGCGGGCCGGATTATCGAGTACCTCGGAAGAACCAGTACCTATAAGATGTATCGCAACGTGATGGGTCGATACGTGTGCGACGTAATCTGCAGGGAAAAAGTACTTCCTTTCCTACGAGAAATCACCCAGACGTCGATTCGCGGATCATAAGGACCCTGGTGATGTCGGAGACCTCTGAAGGCCTGATCGTTCCAAGGCGGCGACGAACCGATCCTGAAATTGGGCCCATAGCGCTCATGGTTGCCATGGAAAAAGACGTGGCCCTCATGCGCCGCTCTACAGGCATTTCCGGAAAAGCAGCAGGGCGGATTTTGACCAGCAGAGTCTTCACCGAGCGTCAGAGCGGGCGTCAGGTTACCGTGGTGGGTCCGATGCTGGGGGCGCCCCACGCGGTCATGGTCCTGGAAAAACTCGTCGCGCTTGGCGCAAAGAAGATGGTGTTTCTAGGTTGGTGTGGTTCAATCGATCCTCGTGTTGCGATCGGCGACCTGGTGATTCCCGACCATGCCGTGGTTGGGGAGGGAACATCGAAATACTATGCGAAGAACAAGAGCCATGTTCCGTCACGAGGATCGGCGGCGATTCGAAAGGTGCTTGAAGAACATTGTGACAAACACGGCGTGATGTTTCACAAAGGCGGTGTGTGGTCAACGGATGCGCCGTATCGAGAGACAGAGGAAGTGGTTCGGTCTTTAAAAGAAGCCGGTCTCCTGGGAGTGGACATGGAGACCTCGGCCCTGTTTACTGCCGGGTGCTTCCGGGGCATAGACATCGGCGCCCTTCTTGTTGTTTCCGATGCGCTGGGGGCGCTGATTTGGGAGCCCGGCTTTTCGAGTCGAAAGTTTCTTGCGGCCCGCAAGGCGGCCTGTGAAATTCTGGCCGATTCCTGTGCGGCGTTATCGTTGTGAGAAACCATGGCTGAATCGGAAAATCATGTGACTGAAGCTGTGGCAAAAAAGGCGCAGGCCCTGAGAAGGGCCCTGCATCACCACAACTATGCTTACTATGTATTGAACGAACCCGAGATCTCCGACGCCGAGTATGACCGTTTGATGCGGGAACTCATAGCGCTGGAGGAGGCTTACCCCGAGCTCATCACCCCCGATTCGCCCACCCATCGGATCGGTGCCCCGCCGCTTGATCGGTTTGAAGCCGTCTCCCATACGGTTCCCATGTTGAGCCTGGAAAATGCCTTCTTTGAAAAGGAGGTCCTGGAGTTTGACCAGCGGGTGCGCCGTTTTCTGGAAACTGATGACCCGGTGGCGTACACGGCGGAGCCCAAGGTCGATGGGTTGGCCGTGGAGATCGTGTATGAAAAAGGATTGCTGATGCAGGCCTCCACACGGGGGGACGGATTCAAGGGCGAATTGATCACGCCGAATATCAAGACCATCAACTCCGTGCCTTTATATCTTATGGATTCCGGTAAAGTGGCCGTACCAGCCCGCCTTGAGGTTCGGGGCGAAGTTTTCATGCCCCTTGAAGCGTTTAAGCGTCTGAACAAAGAACGACTCAAGCAGGGCGAGCCGGCCTTCGCCAACCCCAGGAATGCGGCTGCCGGCTCTCTGAGGCAGCTTGACTCTCGGATCACGGCTCAACGTCCGCTGGACATGTTCTGTTACGGGGTCGGCGTGATGAGTGACCTGAGTCCCTCCTCCCACTGGGAGATCCTGGGCATTCTTAAGGAGCTGGGGCTGCCCGTCAATCCGCAGATCAGGCCGCGCTGCCGTATTGAGGAGGTCCTGGAGTACTACAACATGCTCTCGGAGCGGCGGCACGCGTTTACCTACGAGATGGACGGCATCGTGATCAAGGTGGATGACCTGTCATTGCAACGCCGCCTGGGGGAAAAATCCCGCAGCCCACGCTGGGCCCTGGCTTATAAATTTCCGGCAGTCCAGGAGACCACCCGTATCCTGGGTATCGAGATCCAGGTCGGTCGTACCGGGGCTTTAACGCCGGTGGCTCACTTGGCGCCAGTCTTGGTCGGCGGGGTGACGGTCAGCCGGGCGACGTTGCACAATGAGGACGAGATCAAAAGAAAAGATATCCGTATCGGCGATACGGTATTGATTCAACGGGCCGGTGATGTGATTCCCGAGGTGGTTAAGGTCATTGAAACTGCCCGTACGGGAGATGAAAAGGTGTTCAGGTTTCCGGCGGTATGCCCGGCGTGTCATTCAAGGGTGAGGCGATTGGAGGGCGAATCTGTTTGGCGCTGTGTCAATGCCGTGTGCAGTGCTCAGCTAAAGGCTCGCATTCGGCACTTCGCCTCAAAAGGGGCTTTTGACATCGACGGTCTCGGTGGAAAACTGGTGGACCAGTTGGTGGATCGGGGCCTGGTTCGTTCCTATGCGGATCTGTTTTATCTGGATAAGGCCACGTTGGCCGGGCTGGATAGAATGGCTGAGAAGTCTGCACAAAACCTTGTAGAGGCCATCTCCAAGAGCAAAAACATCAGCCTCGATCGATTCATCTATGGCCTGGGAATTCGCCATGTGGGTGAACATCTGGCCCATGTTTTGGCGAGGGCTTTCGGATCCTTGGAGGCCTTCATGGCTGCGAGTGAAGACGAACTCATAGCGATCGATGAGGTGGGCCCCCAGGTAGCTCAGAGTATCAGGGCCTTTTTCGAGACACCGGAGAACACGGCCAATATTGAAAAGATGTTGCAGGCGGGAGTTCGCATTGCCGAAACCCCCGGTGTGGGCCTTTCGGAGTCCAAGCGCACGCTGGAGGGGGAAGCCTTTGTCCTAACCGGGGCCCTGGAGTCGATGACACGCTCCGAGGCTAAGGCTCGCATTGAAGCCCTGGGCGGGAAGGTTACGGGCTCCGTGAGCCCCCGCACTACGTATGTGGTCGCCGGAAAAGAGCCGGGCTCCAAATTGGCCAGGGCTCGACAACTGGGAGTTCCAGTACTGACGGAACAAGAACTGCTTGAACGCTTGTCATAAGGGGGCGAGATGAAAAAGTCCAGGGCACATGTGCATATCGAGGGCCGTGTTCAGGGCGTGTGTTTCAGGATGGAAACCAAGCGGGCCGCCCGAGCCCGAAACCTTTCGGGCTGGGTCAGAAATTTGCCGGACGGGCGGGTTGAGGCGGTCTTTGAGGGCGCCGACACAGATGTCAAATCCATGTTGCGGTGGTGTGAGACAGGTCCTCCGTTGGCCCGCGTGACGCGGGTGGCCGTGGATTGGGAGCCGTATTCGGAGGAGCTTGGGGCATTTGAGATTACGTACTGATTTTTCCTGAAGGTGAGATAATTCGGCCGAGTGTTGTCTGGTGCTGTTATACGGACAACTATCGCTTGTCATATGAGATGCCGTAGGCCTTCATCTTGGACAAAAGGGTCGGGTGACTGATTCCCAGGAGTTTGGCCGCCCTGGTTCGGTTTCCGTTAGTTTGTCTGAGGGCCTCCCGGACGAGTTGGTTTTCGAGGGCCATGGTATTGGCTTTGATGGACAGGCTGTCGGGTGGCCACCCGCCCTTGATATGAGAGGCGCAGTGAAGAAGGTCGGGCGGCAGTTCTTTTTTTTCGATCTCTTCGCTTTCGCTCAGCGCCATGGTGCGTTCAATCACGTTTTCAAGTTCACGGACGTTGCCGGGCCAGGGATAGTCCATCAGCACCTGAAGGGCGTCGGGTCGGATTCCTCGGATCTGTTTGTGCAACCGGGCATTGTAGCGTTGGACGAAATGGTTGACGAGCAGTGGGATATCTTCTTTTCGTTTCCGCAAGGCGGGCACTTCAATGCGAAGGACATTGATGCGATAAAAGAGGTCATCCCGAAACACACCCTTGCGAACGCCTTCAGCCAGATCTGCGGCGGTGGCGGCGATAATGCGCACATCCACCTTGATGTTTTCAGTGCTTCCCAGAGGCCTGACCATCTCATCTTGTAAGACCCGCAGCAGCTTAACCTGCAAGGCCAGGGGCAGGTCCCCCACCTCGTCCAGAAAAAGGGTGCCGCCGTGGGCCTCCTGAAACAGTCCGGGCTTATCCCGGGCGGCGTCGGTGAAGGCGCCCTTAACATAACCGAAGAGTTCGCTTTCCAGCAGGTTTTCCGGTAGGCCCCCGCAATTGACCGCCACGATGGGCGCGCGTTTTCGGGTGCCGTTAAAATGAATAGCCCTGGCGATAAGCTCCTTGCCGGTTCCACTTTCTCCGGTGATCAAAACGGTGGTTTTGTAGTCGGCGATCTTTCGGATGGTCTCAAAGACCTGTCTCATGGGCCTGCTCTTGGCTACCATATTCTCAAAGGAGACGCTTTCCTGCACGGCTTCGCGAAGACGTAGGTTTTCTTGTTTGAGGCGGGATGTCTCTTCTTGTTGCGCCAGCTTGAGCATGATTTCATCCGGCCGGAAGGGCTTTGAGATATAATCGGCGGCGCCCAGTTTCATGGCCTCCACGGCCGTGTCAATTGTGCCGTAGGCCGACATGGCGATGGTGGTAGTGTTGATACCCCGGTCGGCGATTTCTTCCAGGAAGGCCAAGCCGTCCATGTGGGGCATTCGCATGTCACACAGGATGATGTCGAATTGCCTGTCCTCAAGCAGACTTAGGGCCTGTTCGGCATCCGGAACATCGGTGACGGCATAACCGGCTTTCTCGAGCACCGTGCTCAACATGTGCCGCATGCTGGATTCGTCGTCGATAATGAGGACGTTTTTGGACATGGTCACTGTGGGGTAAACGTCAAAAGAGTGCTTTCATAAAGGCCTCGGCATCGAATACCTGCAAATCATCGATTTTTTCTCCAAGACCGATATACTGAATCGGGAGGCCCAGGCCGTGGCTGATTCCCACCACAACACCGCCTTTTGCCGTGCCGTCAAGCTTGGTGAGCGCAATGCCGGTCACCTTTATCGCGTCATGAAACAGCTGAGCCTGTGAGATGGCATTTTGCCCGGTGGTGGCATCCAGGACAAGCAATGTCTCATGAGGCGCATCCGGCAGATGTTTGGCCACCGTACGCCGGATTTTCTTGAGTTCTTCCATCAGGTTCACCTTGGTGTGAAGTCGGCCAGCCGTGTCGATGATTACCACGTCCACGTCCCTGGAAATCGCGGCCTGCATGCCGTCGAAGGCCACAGCCGATGGGTCGGCTTTTCCTTTGTGCCGGACAATGTCGGCGCCCACCCGCTCTGCCCAGATTTCCAGCTGTTCCACCGCAGCTGCGCGAAAGGTGTCTGCGGCGACCAGCAGGACATGTTGTCCTTGTGTGACATACCGGGCCGCCAGTTTGCCGATCGTGGTGGTCTTGCCGACACCGTTCACACCGACCACCATGATGACGTGGGGTCCTTTTTTCACAACCGGCTTAGGGGCAGGCGTGGGGATGCGAAGGAATTCGAGGATCTTTTTTTGAAGTGCGTCTTTGAGCTCATCCGGATTATTCAGGTCCTTTCTGGCCACCTGTTCCCGCACGTCATCAATAAGGGCCATGGTGGTATTCACACCCATGTCGGAGGTGATCAGAATTTCTTCAAGGTCGTCAAGCAAATCCTCGTCGATCTCCTTCTTGCCGAGCAGCAGGCGATCAACGCGGCTGACAAAGGCCTTTCTGGTTTTTGTGAGGCGGTTCCGGAGCCTCTTGAACAGACCTTGCTTTTTTTCTTCGTGGGCCTCGTCGCCGGGCTCGCCCTTGGGTGAAGGCGGTTGAACGTCAGGGGACATCACCGCCTCTTGATTCGCCTCCAGATCCGCGGTGCTTTCTTCGGCCAGAACACCATCTTCCACGGATTCGGCGGCTGCTTCGTCGTGTTTTTTACCTCTTTTGAAAAACTTTAGTACCATGATTATTTCATGCCTTGGAAAGATCCAGGGATATGAGTTTTGAAATACCCTTTTGTTCCATCGTGACACCGAACAGAGCGTTTGCGGCTTCCATGGTTTGCCTGTCGTGGGTGATCATGATGACCTGAGATTGTTTGCCGATTTCTTTGAGGATCTGGTTGAACCGGTGGACGTTCACGTGATCCAACGGCGCATCGATTTCGTCAAATACGCAGAAAGCCGAAGGCTTGATCAGAAAAATCGAAAAGACCAGAGCAATGGCGGACAAGGCCTTTTCTCCCCCGGAAAGCAGGCTCATTCGGGTGAGCTTTTTGCCCGGAGGCCGGACCATGAAAGCAACACCGGAATCAAGCGGGCGCCTCGGGTTCGTCAATTCGAGCCTGGCTGTGCCCCCTTCAAAAAGCTTGGGGAAAATTTCCTGCAACTTGTCGTTGACGGCCTTGAAGGTTTTCATGAAACGTTTGAGCGAGACCCGGTTGATCCTGCGGATAATGCGATGTAGGGTCTCAATGGCATCAACCAGATCATCCCGTTGCTCGGTGAGCAGGCGATAGCGTTCATTGAGGGCCTCAAATTCCTCAATGGCTGTAAGGTTCACCTCTCCGATCCTGGCAATTCTTTCCCTTGAATGTTCTAGGGCCTGTTGGGTGTCTTCCACGCAAAGGCCCTCGACGTCCAGTGCTTCCTGAACCTGTGCGAGCGACAAGCGATACTTCTCGTGGATTTGTGCCTCGAGATGATCCCGTCTCATTCGCCTTTCAGTTTGTTTCAGCTCCACCTGCTGTATTTTTTGAAAAGTCTCTTCCCGTTTTGTCCTGACTTCAGAAAGGGCTTGATCGTTTTGCTGCAGGGTGCCTTCGATGGCCTGGTACTCGACTTCACTGTGTTCCAGCGTCTTTTCCAGGGCTTCCAACTGTGCATACAAGTCGCGCAGCGTGGTCTGGTCGGTTTCAAGCCTGGCTCCTGTCGCGGCCTTGTCCTCCTCAATGCGTTTCAGGGTGACTTCGAGTTGGGAGACCCTTTTTTCGCCGTCGTCTCGAAACGTGTTCAGGCGGCGCAGGGTGTTTTCGGCACCTTCCAGCTCGGCGCCGAATGTGGTGAGCCGTAACTTGAGTTCAACGATTCGTTCGCCGGTTTCATCCAGGTCCCTCGAGAGTTCTTCAACGGCCCGGGTGCAAGTTTCTATGGCCGATTTTTCCTTGCGGATCTGCTCCTTTATCCGGTCGATGTGCTCCTGGTAACCGGATAGCTCAGCTTCAAGATCGGTGCGTTCTCCTTCCAGCTGCACCGCCTCCAGAGCCAGCATTTCCTTGTGCCGCCGGGATTGCTTCAGTGTTTCCTGAAAGCGATATTCTTCTTTTTCGAGTTCAACGAGTTGGTCCTCGATATGCTTTTGCCGGTGACGGACCTCTTGCAGGT
>JAFDGP010000238.1 GCA_019309245.1 Deltaproteobacteria bacterium
GCCAGGGGCGTCCTGCGGCAGTGGACTTCCAGGATGCCCTCGCGTCCCTTGACGTCCGGCACTGGTACGACCACCTGGCGATCAAAACGCCCTGGTCGGGTCAGTGCGGGGTCCAGAATGTCCGGGCGGTTGGTGGCTGCAATCAGGATGACGCCCTCGTTGGACTCAAATCCATCCATTTCCACCAGGAGCTGATTGAGGGTCTGTTCTCTTTCGTCATGGCCGCCGCCGAGGCCCGCGCCCCGATGGCGTCCCACGGCGTCGATTTCGTCGATAAAGATGATACACGGGGCGTGTTTTTTCCCCTGGACAAACAAATCCCTGACCCGGGAAGCCCCTACCCCCACAAACATTTCCACAAAATCCGAGCCGCTGATGCTGAAAAACGGCACGCCGGCTTCTCCCGCGATCGCCTTGGCCAAAAGCGTTTTTCCAGTGCCCGGCGAGCCCATGAGCAGAACCCCCTTCGGAATCCGTCCGCCGAGGCGCGTGAACTTCTTCGGATCTCTTAAAAAATCTATAATTTCGCCAAGTTCTTCTTTCGCCTCTTCGATTCCAGCCACGTCGTCAAAGGTGACCTTTGCGGACTGGTCCGAAAGCAGCGTGGCGCGACTCTTACCGAATGACAGGGCCTTGCCGCCGCCGCCCTGCATCTGTCGCATGAAAAAAATCCACACGGCGATGAGCAGGATCATGGGGAACCATGACACCAGCACGGTCATGTACCAGGGTGACTCTGCAGGAGGCTTGGCCTTGATCGTGACCCCGTTGTTTCTCAGGGTCTTGATCAGGTCTCCATCCTGGGGGGCAAAGGTCTTAAAGCGCATGCCATTGACATCGGTACCGGATATTTCCTGCCCCTGTATGACAACGCGTGCCACCAACCCTTTTTCGACCCGGCTGATGAATTCCGTGTAGCTGATTTCCCGATCCTGAATTCTGGACTGGTTGAACAGGTTAAACAGGAGGATCATCACAAGGCTGATGACCAGCCACAGGGCAAGGTTTTTGTAAAATGGATTCAAACGGGGACCTCCATGGTTTTTCAATCCCTTTTGTTTTCAGGGAATCAAAAAAAATATAGTACAATGCGTATTGTTTTTCAATTCTTTTTGATTCCTTCCGGAATCAACTCAGCCACCAGGACGCGTTTCGTGGTGTCCGTGATCTTAACGCTATCGTCGATGCGATGCCCTGCCACCCATACGATCCGGTCCCGGCTGGTCACCACCGGGCATCTGCGCCGTTGGCGCCTGGGAACCTTGTGGTTAATGAAAAAGTCTTGAAGCTTTTGCGAGCCTGCCATCCCGAGGGGCCTGAACCGATCGCCGGGGCGCGTGTTTCTAACGGTCAAGGGAAACTCGAGGGTATCCAGATCCAGGAAAGCCTTGTCTTGAGGCAGGTCCTTAAGTTGGGCCGGAAGGGACCCGGCAGCCAGCTCGTGCAATCGAAGTGTCATGCCGATTTCCGGGATCACGGTCACGCCCGGAGCTTCGAGGAGGTGTTCGAAGCGAGGCGTGGCCTCTTGACGTGTCCATGAGACAATAACCGTGTCGCCGTCCCGGCACACTGCAGTTCGCAAGGGCAGGTCGAGCCATCCGTAAGGCGAAATTCCCGTCATCAGCCTGGCTGCAGCTTCCACATGACCATGGTTGAGTCGTTTGAGGTCGCCTCTAAGCCTTTCCACAGCATGGCGGATCACGCGGCGCAACAGGGCCGGATGCACGCCGCGGGCCTGTGCAACAGAAAACTCAATGCGGTTGGAGTCCACACGGGTTGTCAGATCATCAAAGGTTTGCGAGACCACCTGATCCCAGAAATCTTCCTCATCGCGCACGATAGCGGCGAGCCGCGTCAGGGTGTGAGAGGGCTTCACCTTGAAATCGCGTTCCAAAAGCGGCAGCAGTTCATGACGGATGCGATTGCGCAAATATTTATTGTCGAAGTTCGAAGAATCCTGGACATATTCTAGGCCCCGGCATTTGAGGAAGGCCAGAATCTCGGATCTGGAGACCTCGAGTAAGGGGCGAATGATTCGCCCGCGGCGTACAGGCGGGATTCCCGCCAGGCCCCGCGGCCCGGTTCCACGCATCAGATGCATGAGCACGGATTCGGCATTGTCGTCCTGCTGGTGGCCCAAGGCGATCTTCGTGGCGCACAGCCGGGCGGCCGTTTCTTCGTAAAAGGCATAGCGCAGCTTTCTGGCAGCCTCTTGAATGGACAACCGATGCTTGGCCCTGTAGGCCTTGACGTCTTTTGAGTCGACAACACAGGGCAGGTCCAGATGTGCAGCCATTTTCCGCACGAAAACGGCATCTTGGGCGGCCGCCGTTCCTCTAAGTTGGTGGTTGAGGTGGGCCACAATCAATTCGAGCGACCACCGTGACCGCAAGGCCAGCAGGCAGTGGAGCAGAGCAACGGAATCCGGTCCCCCTGATACCCCCACAACAACCGTGTCGCCGGAATTGAGCATACAATGGCGGTCAATGGTTGCCTCGACCGCGGAAAGCAGGTGTGTTTCTACCTTTTCATTCATGGTTGGAGCACGCGATATTTTGGGAAGGCCCATGGTACTGACAAAGGAAAAAATTTATCACGAAAACGCGAAAGGACGAAAACACGAAAGCCTCAAGGTTGTTCTATGTCGTGCTTTCAATCTTTCGTGATTTGCGCCCTTCGGGCTTGAGAACAGCGCGTGGTTATCTTTTAAAGTTTTTTGCCCCCCAAAACACGCGTATTGCGCTTAATGCGTGAGCCGCAATTTGAATTGAGTCCCTTAAGAGAGGAAAGACTGTCGGGCGACCCGTTTTGCTGCAATTCCTTCAAAAAGAGGAAGAGATATCAAAAAGCAGCGCCCCTTTTTTGTATTGAGGCCCTCCCACGACAAGACGCCCGTGGTTGAGCAACTGGATCACGGTTTCAAAAATGCGCTTTTTCTTTTTCAGAATCACAAGCTCAAGTTCCACCCGTTTGTCATGAATCCCCGTCGGGGTTATTTTCAACACCCGTTTGCCCGGCAACACCACCATGCCTTGCTCCTTGAGATTCAAGGCAAGACGCTCTTTTCCGAGAAGGCGGTACGAGGAATACCGGAAAAGTGATTGAAGCTCGTGAGCGAGGTCCGACAGTTCCGGGTCAATAAAGGTCTGGCCTCCAGATGCCAGCACGGTCTTGACGATCACGTGGATCTTCTTTGCGGCCGGGCAAGGGCCTGCCAGGGTTACCATGGTGGTGTATATTGCCACTGTCAACACGGCCCACCTGTAAGATCTCATATGCAAGTCCTCAGCTCAGGCGGAAAAACGGAAGAGTATCGCCTTTCACACCCTGTTGGTTTTGTGGCCCTGAACCAATAGACAAGTCGTTCCGGAAATCGGCTTAATATGACTTTCCGCATGACAGGCAAGACCATCCGCTCCTCAAAGAGGGTGACTTCCTCATAACAGAAGATATGGGTCATGAAAAGGCCTCGCACTATTTTGACCCCTCTTTCCGGGGAAATCTTCATATCATTGCCCCTGTGAGATCGGAACCGGTATTTTCAGAGCACGGCATGCCGATGTGTGGATTTGTGTAAAGGCTGTCACAAAAACATGCAAAACGTTAACGGATGGAACCGGCACTGCGGTCAAGGTCTTGCCACGTCGTTTTTAAAGACTTTTCCAAGGGCCGTTCTGAGTCTTTTCCGCGCATAAAACAGCCGAGAACTGACCGTGCCCTTCTTGATGTTAAGGGCCTTGGCGATTTCGTCATAAGAAAGGCCTTCCACTTCTTTTAAGACAAAGACAGCCCGGGCATCTCCCGGCAGTTGCTGTAACTGCCGCCACAAGAGGTGCTTTAATTCCTTTTGTTCATAAAGCTGTTCAGCAACACCTTCCGAGGTTCCCAACTCCGGGTAGTCCATCCCATCTTCTTTTTCAAGCGGTTGGTGGTGCCACCTGAATCTTCGCGTCCATCGCCTCTTCCAATTCAGACACAGATTCACAGTAATGCGATGGAGCCAGGTGGCCAGAGACGACTCGCCGCGAAAGGTATGGATCTTTTCATAGACCTTTATAAAGACATCTTGAACGATATCCAGGCTTTCCTCCCTGTCCAGCGTGATGCCGTAAGCGATGGCGTAGAGCCTGGACCGGTAGGTGCGAATCAGAAGACGAAATGCTGTCTCGTCGCCTTCTTTAAGGAGGGCGACCAAGCGCTTTTCGTCTTTGATCGGATTGTCGGTATCCGCGCGCACAAACTGAACGGTTTTCTGGGTCACGTGGGTTG
>JAFDGP010000239.1 GCA_019309245.1 Deltaproteobacteria bacterium
ATGGTCTGCGTGTTCATGAGACACGACCACAGCGTTCAGGCTTTCCGGATCAATTTGCCGCAAGCTCAGGCGCCGTTCAATGTCCACTCCGGACAGGCCGGCATCGATCAACACGGACGTATCGTCATGACGAACATAGATGACGTTTCCCTTGCTGCCACTGGCCAGTACGCAAATTCCAGTCATTGGTTTTTGGTTTATCAGCCCTGATAAGCCGTCCGGAGATCCGTCTGAGAAAAGATCTCGAAAAAAAGCATTGTCGGCAATCGAAAAGTGGTTACGGACTTGAACCTTCCAGGATCTCGATCACAGCCGCGGCGAGAAGGGGCAGCATGATCTCGTGGTGCCCGACAAGGTTGTATCCAGTGCCGCCCTTGCTCGTGGGGCGAAGGACCACGTTAGTCATCGGTCGGTAATGGCGAATAAAATCCATGTTTACGGTGATAAAGTGCTCGACGCAGTACCCCAGGTTTCTGACCAGTGTGAGGGCCTTTAAGAAGACCTCTGGAAGCACCACAGCCGAGCCGACGTTGAAATAAACGCCGTTTTCAAGAGCTGCCACCACGGAGCAAAACACACGGAAGTCCAGGTGGCTGGCCCGGCCCGCAGCAGCGGGATCAAAGCCGGGGTGGACATGGATAATGTCTGTGCCGATCGCAACATGGACCGTAGCAGGGATGTCCATACGTGTGGCCGTGGCGAGCAGAGTCTCGTCTTGAAATGGGAGATTCTCTTCAATGATCAACCGTCCAACGGCCCGCCCGAGTCCGAGATTTTCCTCTGTGGCCTTTGAAATCGCCCGGTTTAAAAATTCTGCGGTCTCCTTGGCCATACCGAAATCGCCCGTTTCCAGGCCTTCCGCCACGTCCTCGGAAGTCCGGCCGACCATGGCCAGTTCCACGTCATGGATGATGCCCGCCCCGTTCAACGCAAGGGCCGTGATGATGCCGCGTTTCATCAGATCGATTACCACCGGGTTGAGTCCGACCTTGATGACATGCGCTCCCATGGCCAGCACCACGTGATAGCCGGACCTGTGGCTTTCCGCTACCGCGCGGGAAAGGGCTCTTATGTCCCGGCTGGCCAGCAGGTTAGGAAGGCCGTCCAAGAACGTCCGAAAGGTCCTGCCGGCCTCAAAAGGCCGTGCAAAAGCGGCCCGCTCCACCTTGCTCTTTCGAGATTCAAGCGGGCGCGTGCGAAGGGGGGTGACGTCTATGGGGTCTTTAACACTGGGCATGGGCCTCCAAAAGGTCTCGTTATTCCTCCATGAAGCTTTCAGGAAAAAGAAGACGCTCAACCAAGTCACACAAGACGTGTGCAACTGTGATATGGGTTTCTTGGATTCGCGGCGTGTTGTTGGAGTCCACCGTCAGGTTCAACTCATAGCGTTCAGCCATCGCCCCGCCGCCACAACCGGTCAGGCCCAGAGTTCCCAGGCCCATGTCCCGGGCCATATCCATGGCAACCAGAACGTTTTTGGAATTGCCGCTTGTGCTGATTCCCCAGGCAATATCCCCCTGCTTGCCCAGCGCCTGCACCTGCTTGGAGAAGATCTCATCAAACGCATAATCATTGGCAACGGCCGTCAAGATGGATGTATCAGTCGTAAGAGCCACGGCGGGCAGGGGCCGGCGCTCTACGGCGAATCGGTTCACGAACTCTGCGGCGATATGCTGTGCATCCGCCGCACTGCCGCCGTTTCCAAAGATCAACACCTTGTGGCCCGACCCTGCACATGTGGCAAGCCGTCGGGCTGCAGTGAGAACCAGGTCCGCGTTTTTTTCAAAAAAACTTTTCTTGACCCGAATGCTTTCCTGGACCGTTCGGTCGACGACGTCTTTCATGGACTTCCATCTCCAGACCGCAACACCGGGCGCTGATCAGTCGCGTCGGGGGCTTGCGCGCCATCTTGTTCTCGCGCTGCTGCTCGAATTTCGTTGCAGTTTTCGCCCAGCGCTTCTGCTTCCTGCACAACCTTCAGCGCTTCCTTGGGTTGTCCGCCTTTCAGATAAAGTTCTGCAAGACGTTTTAAAAAAAGGCCGTTTTCGGGATCGAGTACCGTGCTTTCTCTCGCCAGGACAATGGCCACCTCGAGGTTTTCCCCGAGCCGTCCGTATAGTTGCCCGAGCGCGCTCAGACTCTTGGCATCTTTCGGGTTGGCTTTGACGGCCTTTTCATAGGCCTTGACGGCTTCGGGCAACCTGTCCAGATGTACATAACAGTCTCCCAGCACCCGCAAGATCGTGGCCCTGTTCGGGGCCGTCCGGGCGGCAGGTTCCAGATAGGACAGGGCCCGTTCCACCTCTCCTTTGTCCTGGTAGCACAGCCCCACATGGCATGCGATGTCCGGGTGTGTCCCGTCGAGCCGGTGGGCGGCGAGAAACAGATCCAGTGCCTTGTCGCGATTACCCTGTTTGAGGTACGCGAGGCCCAGGTTGTAGGTGGCCATCACGTCACCGGGGTCCAGAGAGATGGCCGTCTCAAAGGCCTTGATGGCCAGGTTGAATTTTTTCTGCACCCCGTAACAAACTCCGAGGCTGTTGTGGACATTGACGTTTCGGCTGTCGACCATCAGGGCCTTTTTGAATTCCTCGATGGCTCCGTCGATGTCCCCGTACTGATAGAGTTTATCCGCGCTGATATTCAGGCTCACCGCGTCGAAGGCCGTAATGGTGTTGGGTCCGAAAAATGAGGCATGATCAAGGGCCTTGTGGGCATTGGCCAGGACCGCATTCTTATCGAACGGCCAGAAGGGATACACCGCCACACCCACCGACAGGGTATGTTCAGTGTTGTTTTTGAATTGTTGCTGCACAGCACCGGCAAGCCCCACGGCCGCAGATTCATCCATATCACGGCAAAGGCAGGCAAATAAGGCCTCCCGGATCCAACCCCACCGCATATCCTCGGAGGCTGCCATATTGTTTAAGATTCGGGCGAGCTGCAAGAGGGGCGACTCGCCGTCAGGTCTTTCCGGCGGGTCCCCCATGGGCCAGGCAAGGCCGTCTACACCGATCACCAGCATGGCGAAGCGATCCATCTCCCCGATCGCCGCATTGAAAAGCGCCTGAACCTCTTCGCCCGCAGGTACCTGTGGGTACGCTTTTTTAAGGACATGTTCTCCTGCCGGATGCGATTGCACCAAATCAAGACTCCGCCAGTATTTTTTTAAAGGTGTCTGCGATCACCGCGATTTCATCCTCCAGGACCGTGCGCAGGTCCAGCACCACCACGTCTTCTTCGATCCGGGCGATCACCGGCGGTGAAGCTTTTCGCAACAGCGCCTCCAGCCTGTTGGCAGACAGGCCCTCTATCCTGATTCCGAGACATTTTGTGGGAAGTTGCTGCAAGGGAAGGGAGCCGCCTCCTACCCGGGAAGACCCGTTCAACAGGTCAACCTGGACACGGGCGTTTCCCAGCTTTTTGAGCCGGTTCTGCAGCCGCCGTGCCTTGGTTAATATGGTCTTGATCGGCATGGTGAGCATGCGCAATGTGGGGACCTCGCTCAGGGCCCGGGCTTCGTCCCGATAAAGGCGCAAGGTGGCTTCCAGGGCCGCCAGGGTCATTTTGTCGATGCGAAGCGCCCGGTTGAGCGGGTTTTTCTTGATGGGATCCACGAACTGCTTTTTGCCTACAATGATGCCGGCCTGGGGCCCGCCCAACATCTTATCCCCACTGAAGGTTACCACATCCACGCCTGCATGGACGGTCTCCTGGACAGTGGGCTCCTTGATCAATCCGTACTTGGAGAAATCCACGAAACTTCCACTACCCAAGTCCTTCATCACGGGCAAGTGGAATTTGGCGCCTAGGGCCACCATTTCCGACAGGGAGACGTCCGAGGTAAATCCCACGATGCTGTAGTTGCTCGTATGCACCTTGAGCAACAGGGCCGTATCGGTACTGATGGCGTTTTCGTAATCTGCCGGGTGGGTACGGTTGGTGGTGCCCACTTCCACGAGCCTGGCGCCGCTTCGTGCCATGACATCCGGGATTCGAAATGAACCGCCGATTTCCACCAGCTCTCCTCGAGAAACAATGACCGCTTTGCCCTTGGCTAATGTCTCCAGGGCGAGAAACACTGCACCTGCGTTGTTGTTGACCACCAGGGCGGCCTCAGCCCCGCTGATTTCACACAAGATGTCTTCAACCACACTGTACCGGGAGCCACGCGCCCCTTTTTCAAGATCAAATTCCAGGTTAGAATAACGGCTCGACATTCGCGCCACATGGAGCGCCACCGACACCCCTGTCGCATTGACCACACGGGTGAGGTTAAACGCCAATCTTTTTTCAACCTGTGCCCGCGTCAGGCGCAAAAGCACTTCGTCGGAAAACAGGGTTGTATCCACGGGTTCCGTGGAGCCCAAGATCTGTTGCCGAAGGGCGTCCAGGGCGGCTCGGATGGATTGAACGACCACCGGTCTGGGGATGTTTTCGCTAGGAGGGCTCTTTTCCCACAGGTCAATCACATAATCAACTCCGGGAAGCTTGCGCAACAAGGCGTGTTTTTCCGCGTCCAAGGTCTCTCCTCCCTGAAACGGCATTTGTCCGTGACACTGGGCTTTCGGTGCCCGATAGACCCGTCCCTGTTTTCGGCGCACCGGTAATGAGCGTTCATAGCATATTTTGTGTGACCTTGCGAAGCAAAAAGCGTTCCTTGAAACGAGAGCTTTGCACAATCCACTGTCGGCACCCGGGTCGCCTTTCGGCAAAACGACCCGGGTGCCGAGCGGCTGAGTGGGAAAAATATCGCTTTGTGCGAGAGAGCAACGAGTTTTGCAAAGGTCTCAAAAACCACCCTTATTCCATTTGCAGGGGCATCGCCAGGACAAGGGGCTTGATCCGGGGGGATTTTGATTGTAAACATAAAGATCAAGAAGTGGTTGACATCACCCTGATGTTGCAACGTTAGCGAAGACATGGATGGAAACCGACAAGGTGAAAAAAGATGGTCGATCTGATTATTGTTTTGGGTTACCTGGCGGTCATGCTGGGTATCGGCTGGCGGAACCGGAACCAGTCAGCCCGCTCCTACTGGGTAGCGGAACGCCGATATGGCACGGGCTTGGTGGCAGCGTCCCTGGTGGCGACGATCTTTGGGGCATCTTCGACTATGGGGATCATTGGGCTCGGCTATGCCCGAGGGTTGACCGGGGCCTGGTGGGCGCTGGTCGTCGGGATCGCCCTGGTGCCGTTCGCGCTGTTGTTGGCGGGCCGTGTGCGTTCACTGAAGGCCTACA
>JAFDGP010000240.1 GCA_019309245.1 Deltaproteobacteria bacterium
GGATGATGAAGCCTGACTCCTCAGCGCAAAAGCGTTCATTCGTGATCCTTGCTGCAGCACTGGTGCTGGCAGCCGGTTTGGTCTTTTTCTTGGTGCGTCATCATGAACGCTCTTGCCCTGTCGTGGTGACGTTTGCCAACCTGCCCCAGGAGATGGTCATCGTGGGGCCGCTGCCCCGGATCGAGGCTCGTGTCAAGGGACCGGCGGCCCTGGTGGAACGGTTCAAGGAGGTCCCGCTGCACTGTGAGATCCCACTCGAATCCCCTCAACCCGGCATGATGCCGATCTGCATCGTCTCTGAACGGATCCAGGTCCCGCAGGGGATCCATGTTGTGGAAATCAACCCGGCCTCTTTTTTTGTGCGAATCGACCGTCTTGTTGAAAAACAAGTTCCCGTGGAGCCTGATCTGCAACACGGGCCTGTATCAGGTTACGAAATCGGCCGTGTGACCGCATCGCCGCCTGGGGTCCGCCTTGCCGGACCGGCTGCAACACTGGAAAAAGTCGTGGTTGTACACACCACACCGATTGATCTGGCCGGACTCACGGACACGGCACGGAAACAGGCAGCCCTAAATCTAAACCAGTTCCCCGACATCCGGGCCGTGGATGGAGATTTGATCGAAGTTACCGTCGAGATTCGAGAAAAAATCACGACGATGCCTGTCGCTGTGGACGTCACAGCGACAGGGACCGACTGGCCGGTTGTCATCACACCCAAACGGATTCGGCTCGTCCTCACAGGCCCACAGAACACCCTTAAGTCGCTGTCAGAAAACGGCGAGATTCGGGCTCACGTAGATCTCCTGGGGCTTAAACCGGGAACCTACACGCGTCGGGCCGTTATCCAGCTCCCGCTCAACACGGCCCTGGTGGAGGCAAGACCGGAACAGTTTGCAGTTGAGATCCTGAGCCTCGACGACACAGCAAAGGAAGGGCGATGATATGCTTCTGGTGATTGATGTGGGCAACACCCACACTGTCATGGGACTTTACCATGATGAGCTCCTGGTCCACCACTGGCGCGTGCGCACGGAAAAAGATGTGACCGAAGACGAACTGCACGTCTTGTTGACCAACCTGTTTGCGGCCGCGAAGGTCGAAATCAGGGCGGTCAAGGCCGTCATCATCTCCTGTGTCGTGCCCCCCATCATCACCAGTCTTCGCAACTACTGCAACGTGTACTTAAAAAAACCAGTCCACTGGGTGGATACATCCACCTGCAAAGCAATGCCCATTCTTTATGACGATCCCAAAGAAGTCGGGGCCGACCGCATCGTCAATGCCGTGGCTGCCTTTCACAAGTACCGAAAGGCCCTGGTGGTGGTGGATTTCGGCACGGCCACCACCTTTGACTGCATCTCTCATGACGGCGCCTACCTTGGGGGCGCCATCAGCCCGGGTCTGCTGATCTCCGCAGAAGCGCTGTTTCAACAGGCCTCCAAGCTGCCTCGCGTGGAAATCTTTGTTCAACCTAAGAGCGTCATCGCCAAAAATACGGTAAGCAGTATGAATGCGGGAATCATTTACGGATATGCCGGGCTGGTGGACGGGATCGTGAAACGCATTCGAACCGAGATGTCTCATAAACCCAAGGTCATCGCAACCGGTGGACTCGCCGAACTGATCGCCGGCATATCGGACACCATTGAAGCCGTCGAGCCTCACCTCACCCTGGAAGGATTACGCATTCTTTATCAAGCTTTGAAGGGCTCGTAACAATTGAATTTTACAAAGTTCTCAATGCTATTAGAAAAAGAATAGAAATCCGGTAAGTGGGTTTTCCCCCAAACAAGGCTCAGGGAATCAACAGGCCTTCACGCCCGACCCACGGAGAGCAATGATTCTCTGAAAATGTGGTAAAAGCCGGCATGTTCTTTTAAAGCAGCCTTGAGGATTTTGTCCAGGTCGCCCACATCCTTGACATTCAGGGTAAGATTGACGCTTCGGTTAAAGGCAAGCATGTTGTCCATGGTTCTGAACTGTCTGCCCAACAAAACCACAAATATGTTGCGCCGGATGCTCATCGGAAGCTGATTCAGATATTGAAGCACGTGGTTCGAGGCGCTCCCCGTGGCCTCAAACGCCTCATTGATCGCGATGAGATCATAGACATGATAGCGCATGTACTTCAGAGCGTTTCTGGCCGATGCGGCTTCTACCACGTGATAGCCCAAGCCCTCGAGGTGCTGGCACAGCGCGTTTTTGATTTCCAGGTCATGTTCGCACACCAGTGCGGTCTCAACGCCTTCCTCCAGGTAATCAAAGGGACGGTCTGAAGCGTCATAGATATCTGCGCCGGACCCGCCAGCTTCAGGCGCCTCCTGGGCTACCGGCTCGGAAGCCCCGCTGCCAAGACGGATTGGCCCACGGCATTTCGGGCACCGGATGGAAACCTTTTGTGCCGCGGTCAGTTTTTCGCTTGCAATTCTGAATTTGCTCTTACACTGTGGGCAAACAACCTCCATGAAAAATTACCCCCGCTGCCTTCGTCTGAGTCCGTAATCCAGATCCACCTCAAGGTTCTCGATATCTGTTGTCTTTTCGCCGCGCCCGCTCTTGATGCGGTCGATCCCTCGACCTACCGCCGCCTTTCGGGAAGCATAGGTCAGTGCAGTCTGTTCCGAGATAAGACCCTTTTCGTAGAGCCTGATGATGGACTTGTCAAACGTGATCATCCCGAAGGCCTCTCCGGCCTCGATTATCTCGTAGAAGGTCTTGCCTTCGGATTCGCCGTGAAGAATGACATCTTTGACTCTCAGATTCGTTCTCAAGATCTCAAACGCGGCCACCCGCCCCCCGCCTTCCTTGGGCAGAAGACGCTGGGAAATGACCCACCGCAGGGTATCGGCCAAACGGATCCTAATCTGGTTTTCTTCTTCGCTTCTGAACATGCCGATCAGGCGGTTCACGGTCTGCCCGGCGTCCACCGTGTGGAGCGTGGTTAAAACCAGATGCCCGGTTTCCGCGGCATTCAGCCCGATCTCCACGGTCTCGCGATCCCGCATCTCTCCCACCATGATCACCTTTGGGGCCTGGCGCAGCGCCGCTCGAAGCCCGTGGACGAACGTATCAAAATTGGTTCCCATTTCCCGCTGGTTAAAAGTGGCCTTTTTGTGGGGATGTTCGTACTCAATGGGGTCTTCCAGGGTAACGATGTGGACGGATTCCTTTTCATTGATCTCATTAAGCAGTGCAGCAAGGGAGGTGGACTTTCCCATGCCCGTGGCCCCCGTAGCCAGGATGATGCCATTTTTCTCTTTGGCCATTTCAAAAAAGGCCTTGGGCAAATCCAGCTCCTTGCACGTGGGGATCTTGGTCTCAAGCTTTCTGAGAACGACCGAATAGTTGTTTTTTTGTGAAAATACATCAACCCTGAACCGCGCCTTTCCGGGCAGGTGGTAGGACAGGTCGCAGGACCCTTCTCGAATCAGGGTCTCGGTCAATCGGCGGTCTCCGTTAATCAGGTTCAGGGCGAAGACTTCCGTCTGAAACGCAGTCAATTCCTTAAAAGGCGGATCCAGATCCACACCGCGCAATACCCCGTCAGTCTCCACCTGAAAGGGCTTCCCCACGGTTACGTTCAAGTCTGAGACATTGCTGTAGGAATCCAGCATCCGGGTCATGATATGGTCCATTTCCTGCTTTCTCATGGGCTTAAGTCCATTATGCTTCAGTAAAATCGGTCGGCGGGGCCTTTAACAAGGGACGAAACTGCGCCTTGTCGTTGGCCTTGGCGTAGGCTTCATCCGCACTGATCCAGCCTTTCTTGTAAAGGCCCATGATGGCGTCGTCCAGCAGTTGCATGCCGTACTTCTTCCCGGTCTGAATCATAGAGGGAATCTGATGGCTCTTTCTTTCGCGGACCAGGTTTCGAACAGCTGGGGTGGCGATCAGAACCTCCAGGGCCACGCATCGGCCCCGCTTGTCGATCCGCTTGAAGAGCACCTGTGCCAGCACAGCCCGAAGGCCGTCCGCCAGGGTGGAACGGATCTGGTCTTGTTGGCTGGCCGGAAAAATCTCCACGATTCGATCCACGGTGCTCACCGCGCTGGTGGTGTGCAGGGTTGCAAAGACGAGATGCCCGGTGGACGCCGCTTCGATCGCCAAAGAGGTGGTTTCAAGATCTCTCATCTCACCCACCAGGATGATGTCTGGGTCTTCACGCAAGGCCCCACGAAGGGCTGCCGAAAAAGACTTGGTGTGCATGCCTACTTCACGCTG
>JAFDGP010000241.1 GCA_019309245.1 Deltaproteobacteria bacterium
CTTAGCACAGCCAGGACTACTACCATCCTGATGATGTCACGCATTTTCGACCACCTTTCCAATGGCTCTCGGCCTGATCTTATCCAGCAACGGATTGGCAAGATTCAACAACAGGATTGAAAAGGGAATGCCATCCACGTAGGCCCCGATATTCCTGATCAATACGGTCATCACTCCGGCCAGAACACCAAAGATAAACATGGGCAAGCAATTGACCGGAGAAGACGAATCTTCAGGCAGAAGGAAAAAGGCCCCAATCAATGTATAGCCGGTCAGGAGATGAAAAAACGGTCCGGCATATTTTGCGGAATCACCCAGGTGAAACAACATCGCGGTCACAAAGACCCCAACCAGAAACGAAAGCGAAATTTCCCACCGGACAAAGCCCCGGAGCATCAGGTACACGCCACCGATAATGAGCCCAAGACCGAAGGTAGAGCCCACGGCCCCGGCTTGATGGCCCATCAGCAACCCGCCCAGACTGAATCTTTCCAGGGCCTGAACTCCGAAAAACTTCGCGTCCGCTAACGGATAGGTCATCGGAAATCCCAGATCATAATTCAATAGGGCCTCGTTGAAATCAAACACGCCTTTAAAAGAAATAAGCAACATGGCCAGGGCCAAAAGCGGCGGGTTCAGGGGGTTGAGCCCCAGGCCGCCGAAAATCTGTTTGCCAACCACAATGGCCAGAAAGGTCCCCAAAACGATCAGCCACCATGGGGCAGTGGCAGGAAGCAACATGCCCAGCAAAAGGCCGGTGAGAGCAGCGCTGCCGTCGCCCAGGGCAACGCGTTTTCCTATGATCAAATTCATCACCAGCTCCCACAACATGGCGCAACCTATTGAAAACGTGACCACCCCCAGGGCCGGCGCCCCATACTGGCTGACCCCCATCAATACGGCCGGAAGGGCGGCCAGCATTATGTGGCGATGTCTTTTGGATACGGTATTTCCATCGTGCCAGTAGGGTGCATGCGCAACCACAAAGGTCTTTCTATCTCTTGTACGGCTATTCATCTTCTTCGGCCTCCGCAGCCTCCATCATCCTGATCTCATGTTTTGCCAATTTGATATAGTGAAAAATGGGAATCCTGCTGATACACACGTATGAACACAGCCCACATTCAATGCAACATTCCAGGTCATACATACTGCGGGCGTCCTCATAAAAGCCGGCCTCCAGGAACCGCACCAGCATATTCACCGGGATCTTGACGGGACAGATCCTCACGCACTCCCCGCAGTTTACACAGGGACAATCCGTAAGCAATGCGCTGTAAACTTGATCCTGCACCACGATTCCGTCTGTGTCCGGCTCCACCGGCAGATCCAGAGAGTAGGTGGCCGTCCCTCGCATGGGTCCTCCCAGGATCACGCGATCCCGATCTTTCAGCGAAATACTGCATGCCTGCAGGACCTGTCCGATTGGCGTCCCGATCCTGACCCTCTTGTTGGTGGCAGTGCCGTCCTTTCCCACCACTGTAACCAGCTTGGCAACGGGCAACCGCCCGGTTTCCATAGCCGAGCCCAGGGCGGCCACCGCCTCGGCGGTCACAAACCAAGCCCCCGCATGCTCCACGCTGTCTCCGGCAGTTACGATCCGGCCCACCACGTCTTTCATGATCATGTGAGGCAGTCCGGCCGGATAGGTATCACCAACGGTTTTTACCTCGGCACCGGAGGTATTGGCTTGCTGGACGAGGGACTCCGGGACCACCATGATCACACGGTCTGCTCCGGTCATGGCCTTCAAGGCCTGGACCCCTTTTTTCAGGTTGGTCCCCTCGTTCTTCACCACGCACTGGTTCACGGTGAGGAGCAGGTCTTGATCCACGCCGGTAATCACGATCGTACGAATCGTCTTTTCCGGATCCTTGAAGGCCCCGAAGTCGGGGCGACCGGGCGCACACTGCAGGTAGTCGATGGCTGTATCCAGGTCGACTTCCTTATTGAATCCGTCATCCCAGGTATCCGATCCATTGCAATCAACGGTAATCGCCTTGTACTTGCGTCCAAAGGTGCCTACATAGGGAGACACGCCCGATATCGTGCCGGTCACAGAAGAAATGACATACCCCCCCCCATCAGGAGATTCCGAAAGGCGCTGGCCGGTCTTGACCGCATCGCCCACCTTGAATCCGTTACCCGTTCCGTTGGAGGATTGCTCCAGCAACAAGACCACCCGCTTTGGCGTCGGCAGGTCTTCAACGGCCCCGGGCTCCCGATTATACTTCAGCACCGGCTTCACCACCCCAAAAAACGATCTCTTTATCATACCCTGATCCTTTGTCTTTGAAGTCTCATGACCTCCTAGGACATGACGTGACAGGCCGTACACTCAACCGGCCCCACGCCCCCGTCTTCGTGGCAACCCCGGCACCTGGTGTGCAGCGCATCGGATCGTGTCGGGTCGCTGTCCGGGCCGTGGCAATCCTCACCATTACACGACATGGTCTCGTCCTGGGTCTCATGGTGACACTCGTCACAGGCCACGCCGTATCCCTCCTCGGAGGCATGCGTCTTGTGGTCAAACAGAATCTTGCCTGCCGTACTCTTGAGCATAAGTCTCACAGGTTCTTCCGGTTGTTCCGGGGCAAAAGCGGCAAAACAGACCACCCCCACCAAAAAACACACCACAACGAGCGCAAGCGCAAATAGCTGTTCTCCCTTTGCTGTCATTCTACGTCGTGTTCCTTTCGCGAGACGGGTTGAACCCGTAGGATTGAAAAATCAGAAAAGTACAAACCGGCACCGAGACCGAAAAAACAAACCGTGTAAACAATAACAGGACGGGATTCGCCAACGGAATATTCCCAACGCAAGGTACCATAAGAATCCTGTATGCCTCCGCGATTCGGCCGTTGCCGATCAACTGAGCTGCTAAAAAAAGAACCGGACGCCTTATATGACAAACGTGGTGCAATGTCAAGAAGAATCAGTGCCTTCGATATTCCGGAAAGCTGATGGTAAACATCGTTCCCCGGCCCTCGGTAGAGCGCATATCGATTTCCCCTTTAAAATCTTTCACCAAATTGTAGCTGATCGAAAGGCCCAGTCCTGTGCCTTTGCCCACCTCCTTGGTGGTAAAAAACGGCTGAAATATCTTTTCCCGAATGTCTGCCGGTATTCCGGTGCCGGTGTCGGAAACAACGGCAATCGCTTTGCCATCTTCCAAGCGGGTTGTAATGGTCAGGCGCTTTTCAGTAGTCTCCCCGGTCTCCATGGCATCCCTGGCATTGGTGACCAGGTTCAAAAAGATCTGTTCCAGCCGGTTTCGGTCGGCCAGCACCATGACCGGCTCTTTCCATAAATCCAATTCTACTGCGATCTTGTGAAGACGAAGCTGCCTGCCCAGAATGGTAAAGACATCTCGGATCGGTTCGTTGAGGTCCACCGGGTAGTAGTCAAAATCGCTTTTCCGCCCGAATTCCCGCAGGTGGTTGATAATCCGTGAGGCCCGGTCCACCTGCTGCCGCATATTCCGGCAGGTCTTGACCAGTTGTTCTTCTGAGATCTGTTGTCCCCGTTTGACCATCTTGGAAAAAAAGTCCGCGCCCACCTGAATCACGTTGAGAGGCTGGTTCAACTCGTGGGCGATCCCGGTCGCCATTTCGCCGAGGGTAGCCATTTTGCCTGCCTGAATGAGATTGGCCTCCTGTTCGAGCCGTTCCGTGATATCCACCGCACGAATGATCAGAGATTCCCCAAAAGCGGCGTCCTCGACACCGGTCACAGCGCCACGGACGTGCAAGTCCACGGTAAATCGTCCGCCGCCCTTTTTCACAGCCCAGACTCTGGAAAGGAACAGCGGCTCTGCGCCTGTGACTGCGGTGAGTTCCTTTCGAACCCTCGCCGCATCCTCTGCGGCAAAAAGCTCCCAAAAAGATGTGCCTGCCAGTTCATTTTTTCCATAGCCGAAGGTCACCGTAGCCGCATTGTTGACATCCATGATCTCACCGGTCTCGGCATCCACCACCAACAGGGGGTTGGGATCATGGTTAAAAAGAAGCCGGTATTTTTCTTCACTGGTTTTCAGGTTGTACTCTGCACGCTTGCGTTCTTCGATTTCGTGAAGCAGACGTTCGTTGGCTTCAGTCAACTCCATGGTACGCTGCTTAACCCGAATTTCCAGGTCATGATGGGCCTGCTGAAGAGCCTCTTCAGCGCGTTTGCGTTCCGCAATTTCTCTGGAGACACTTT
>JAFDGP010000242.1 GCA_019309245.1 Deltaproteobacteria bacterium
ACCTATGGCACTTCGCGTAATTTGACCTTTCAGTTCAAATATAACCAATTGATTGAACGTTTATGCTATTGTTCCAGTTGAAACGTGACCGTTACGGTCCCCATTTGTTTTCCAGAAAAGATCCACGTATCCCAGCCCAGTCTCGACCACGCAGACCCACCAAGACGAGCGCACTGGGCCTGCCCTTCGGCCAAGGTGAGTTCCACGTCATATTCGAGTGGGTCCGTCACATAGAGCCGTGTAAGCAAAGCAAGTTTGTTGCCGCGTTCCATCCCGGGAAGCAACCGTTGAAACTGCTGTTGGTCCAGAGGGCCGGCCTGAAGGCGAAATTTGCCCATGCGATCTTCAATCTCTTCCCCTATGAAACTGTCAGACCCCAACACTTTATCAGAACTGCCCAAGAAAAATCTCTGACCTTCAGGAATTTTCGCTTTCCTTGTCACACAAGGCACAACCTTAATGGGAATATTGCCGAAGGCGTCTTGCAGCAGGGCTTTTAGTCCTCCAGCGGATCGCGGAAACTGGGTAAAAAGTCCGACATAGCGAATTAGAGCGTATGCATCCGGCACATCATCCCTTAATGGCTTTTCACCAAGACCGAGCAGAGAGAAAAGCCTTTCCAGATGTGCCGTCTCGTTCTCTTCAACAACTTTGATAAACTGACGATACTTGGTCCAGCACTGAAACAGGAGCAAAAAAAGGCGGTGGTTGATGATGTCCAGAAACTCGCGGGCCACGGACTCATCTTGAGAGGCATCGTCAAGAAGGTCCTCAGTATAGAATGTCGGCAAGGGAGACGCACTGCCATAAAGGCCAAGGAAGGTCACCGTGACCAGATATTGCGGTTCTTCTTGTTCCTCTTGTTCGATCCTGTCTACATCAGCAGGGGGAAAAGCCAGTGAAAGCTTGGGCCTGACCCGGATATGTTCCATGCCTTCGACACCGGAAGCATCCTGATTTTTTGACGGCGCGGAAAAAGAACGCAACAGCCGCATCACCTGAATGAACGAAAAGGCATGCCCCTGCTTCAGAAGATCCAGTTTTACATTAGAGGATGGTCTCCCACCCTGGCCGGCCATTGATAACGATCTCCCTTCAAAACCTCGTGAACAAATAACTGAGTGTATGAATTCATAGAAGCATAGGCTCCCATAAACGCATCCAACATAGATCCAAAAAGAAACAAGTCCCCCGGGCATGCAAAATGGTCCTGGCGAAGGCTGACCACCACCTCCTGGCCCCGCATCATGATACCGGATACCAACCGGTTGGAGGCCTTGATTTGCACATCGTCAATGCCTGCGATCCGCCTTTGATTGGCCACAATGGTTGTCCGGTCACGGGTCTCAGGAAAGATATAAAGTTCCAGTAGGGCCCGCAGATTTTCAGCCTTCCCAAGCGACAGATAATTTAAGGAAAGATGAGACAACAAACGCCACAACAAATTGGCCTCCAAGGGGGGCAATACATTGGCGGTTGGTGGACGGATATTTTCAAATTCAGCAAATTCGGGAGAGCTGCTTGCAGGCACGGAGATATCTCCAACCTGAAGGCTCTCAGGCAACGATCCATTGGTGCACAACAGTCTAATGGAAAGTGTTTCACTGGAAGGGGGTCCTGCTTGTTTCGGATAAGCAACCGACAAAAAGACCTTATAACTGCCTTCAATCGGAGATTTACGCAGTTTGACATGATACACTGGAGTGGATTCGGGGTTCGGATTGAAGATTTCAAAAGGCACATATGCTCTCTCTTCAGCAGTACCTTGAACGAATCCTGTTACACTTTCCAGAGCATAGACCTGATATTGATGCCCGGCGGCCCCGGCGGGACGAATCGGATATTCCGCTAAGCGATGGTCCAAACGGATCGGGTCTGCGTCGTAGGGGAAAATATTGACGGCCGGTGTTGCTGCGAGGACGAAATGCTCTTTTCCGATACGTGGAGCCTGAAAAGGCAATGGCGCCAGTTCAAAACGAATTTCAAATCGGGTCCCCTCTCCCCGATTCTGCCAATCTTCCCAACCCACCAAGTCAAGGAAAAGAAACTTTTCCGGCAACATGAAATACTCCTGGATAATGCGATATGCGGGGAAAGAATGTCCCGGATAGGGGATCAATTGCTCATCATCAGAAAAGCCTACGGGTCTCAAATGTTCGGCAGACAGGGTCAGCGGGCTTCCTCCTTCGGATGGTTCAATGACAATCTGCTTCACATATTTTCGAAGCAGCAAATAAAGATCCGCTGCATCCCCATAGCCGCCTGCCAGATGGAAGCGAAGGGCTTTGGGTTGCCAATCACAAAGCTTTGGTCCCAGCAGCTCGAAGCGTATACGAACGCTGGCAGGACGCCCGGACGCCTCTCGATACGAAGCATCCCGAATTCGTAACGGATAAAGGTCTACAGGATAGCAGGTCTGAAAGAGACAACGGGTCTCTTCTACCTCTACGGAAGCCACCTGCACCCCGGCAGGAATCGTCACCCGTTCTTTGACTGTCGGCTTCGGACGGAAAGCGATAATAGTTGTACACGGGATAGGTCGTAGGTAGTGGGGCCAAATCAGCCGTGTCAATTCATGGACGATTTCCGGAAAGTCATCATCAAGTTTTTCCCTCAAAAGCCCCGTCAGGAACGCCACCCCTTCCAGAAGCCGCTCCACATCCGGATCCGCGGTAGGGCCGCTCAACATGGGAGCGACTGCAGGGTGGGCTTCGCAAAAGGCTTTCCCAAGCTCTCTTAGATTGGCCAGTTCCTGCTGGAAGTGTCGGTTAAACATAAAACTCCGTTCCGATATTGACCCTATCAAACGTTTGGGAGTCCCTCGACAGGGTCACAGTTTAAAAAAACTTTAAAAGATAACCACGTGCTGTTCTCAAGCCCGAAGGGCGCAAAACACGAAAGATTGAAAGCACGAAATAAAAGACATTGAGGCTTTCGTGTTTTCGTGATATTTTTTTGGTTCCGGCTCGTCCGGAGTTGGGAATTAAGGCCTCTCATTTCAGAGTTTCCCAAGAGGGTTTACCTAGCCTTAGTTGCCATTATCCTTTAACACTGATTTTTCCGTCAGCCCCTACCACACTTTCAAAAAAGACTGGGTCTTGGTGGTCTTCAGTGGCGAGCCGGCCGGTAATTTGAAAGCGCAATGAAAAAGCCCCTTCCTCTTTTGGAATAAAATTAACCCGTACCGACCTGAGCCGTGGTTCGTACTTCCGGATTGTGCGCCGAATAGACCCTTCGAAATCTCTCAAGGACTGGGGATAGCCATGGAGAAGGTCGGTGAAATCAGGAACACCGTAGTCTTCCGCAATAGGCACGTTGCCCTGGCGGGTATTGAGGATCCGTTGGAGGTGCCCCAATACGGAATCCATGGTCCTTCCAACGTCCTCTCTGGACCGACGGTGTGGATCCTTATTCCGAGACCGGATTCGTTCTAAAAGTCTCTCTTCTCGCATGGCCCATCCTTTTTTGGCCCTTAAAACCTGGTCCTTTGGGCCAAGTCAGAGATAATAGGCTTTGCCGAATGGTCCCCGTCGCCGGGTTCTGCACTTGCGGAACAAGGATGCCTTGCCCTATCAGGGGCAAGGCATCTTCGCCATTACATAAAAAGCAGCCATCATGGGCCTTCACGCCTTAGGCATTTGGCGCTTCCCAGTCATCCTCAGCCGTAATGCCGCCTTCCATATAGGTCCAAACGATCTTCCGGTACGTGAAGGTAATGGTTTCCCGTTCCTTGTGTTGCATGTTCTCCGGGTACTTGTTGTTGAGCATCTCCCCCTTGATCTTAGCCACACTCGCGTCATAAAGCTCAATAGTGTAGTATTGATGCTCACGCCCTGTTTTGGAGGGTTCCCAACATTCCAACTTCCATTCCGTAATGTTTTCGTTATTTACAAGCAAATTCATCAAGAGCGGGGAGGACTTGTCCACCTCCTTGGTAATGGTAATGCCCTTGTGTTGCCGCTTGCCCGTAGGCAGGCCGGATGCAGCATCCCTGGGGGATTCCACCTCATAGTCAAAGGCAATAACCATAATGGAATCCTCTCTGCCCGCCTGGGTCACAGAGCCCTTGATTTCCCCTTGCGTTTCTCCTGTTAGTGTCAGGTATGCATTCAGCGCCATGGTTCTTCTCCTTTCCTTTTTCTATTCTTTGTCCAATTTTCCTACAAGAGACAGAGTGAAAAAAGCCCCCATATACTTGAAATGAGGCCTCACCTTCATCCCAACCCGATACCAGCCGGGTTCACCCTCCACGTCCTCCACGGTGATCTGGGCCTGTCGTAAGGGCCTCCGGCTCCGGGCCCCCGGCGGGGGATTGTCCATCTCCGTTACATACTGGTTGATCCAGGTGTTCAGTTCCCTTTCCAGATCCGCCCGTTCTTTCCAGCTTCCGATGTTTTCCCGTTGCAGCACCTTCAGATAGTGGGCCAGACGGTTGATAACGAACATGTAAGGCAACTGGAGGCCGAGCTTGTAGTTGAGTTCCGCTTCTTTGCCCTCTTTGCTGATCCCGAATGACTTGGGCTTCTGTACAGAATTGGCGGAAAAGAAGCACGCGTTGTCACTGCCCTTCCGCATAGTCAGGGCCATAAATCCTTCTTCAGCCAGTTCAAACTCACGCCTCTCGGAAACCAGCACTTCTGTCGGAATCTTGGTTTGGACCGCCCCCATGGCCTCATACTGGTGCAGAGGCAGGTCTTCCACCGCCCCGCCGCCCTTGGGTCCGATGATATTTGCGCACCATCGATACTTGGCAAAGCTGTCCGTCAACCGGGTTGCGAAGGCAAAGGCGGCATTCCCCCACAGATAGTTTGAATGACTGCCGGACACATCCTCTTCATAGTTGAACGCCTTGATTGGTTGCGTATCTTGCCCATAGGGTAACCGCAACAGAAACCTGGGCAGAGCGAGTCCCACGTAACGGGCGTCTTCGGATTCTCTGAATGACTGCCATTTGGTGTATTGAGGGCCTTCGAAAATTGATTTGAGATCCTTTAGATTCGGAAGGCCATTAAAGTCTTCCAAGCCAAAAAACTGAGGGCCGGCTGCCGCAATAAACGGGGCGTGGGCCATGGCCGCCACGCTTCCCACATATTGCAGGAGCTTGATGTCCTGAGGTCCGGGCCCGAAATCATAGTTGCCGATCATTGCCGCATAGGGCTGTCCCCCGAATTGGCCGTATTCAGCTGTATAGACTGTCTTGTACAGGCCGGACTTAACGACTTCGGGGGAATCCTCAAAATCCTCCAGGAGATCGTCTTTATTTACATTGACGATTTCCAATTTGATGTTCTCCCGAAAGTCGGTCCGGTCCACCAGAAACTTCAAAGATCGCCATGTTGACTCCAGCTTCTGCACTTCGGGATGATGCAGAATGGCATCGAGTTGGAGACTGAGCTTTTTGTCGATCTCCGCGATCATGTCATCAACGACTGCCTTGGAGATCTTGGGCACCTCTCGGCCCGGTTCAAGAAGCTGGGCAATCAGGGCCTCCACACCCCTTTTTGTCACCCCATAGGCCTCGTCCGTAGGTTGGAGCTTGGTGGCATTGACGATTTCGTCCAAAAGCGAGACTTCTTCTGCCGCGCCCTCAGCAGCAGAGACAGCCTGTTCTTGTTCTTCGGCCATATCATCACCTCCAATTCTTTATTTGTCTTCCACACCAAGTTCTTTAAGCAATCTCTCTCGAGCGGCCTCGTCTTTGACATGTTCCTGGAGCTTCTTGCGAAAATTCGGCAAATTGCTCAGCGGGCCCTTGAGCGCTCCCAGGGCCTCCCTTAGTTCCAGAAGCCGGTTGAGTTCAGGGGTATTCTTCGCGATGGCCTCGGGAGAAAAATCCTTCATCGATTCAAATTTAAGCGATACATTCATGTCTTCATCCGGTTCGCCAGACAACTTGTTGGGTACCGTTACGTCAACCGCCACGCCTTGAGCCTTGAGGACCTCATCAAAATTGTCCTTATCAATATTGATCGGCTCCCTGTCCTCAAGGGGCCGATCATCATCCTTGCCTGTAAAATCGCTCATGACAAGAATCTTCAGCGGAAGCTCAACCTCTTCCTGAGCATCCCCCGTGGCCGGACGATAGACGATGTTCACTCTTTCCCTGGGAGCGACAGATCCTTCTTTAGCCATAACTACCTCCTTTGTTATACATTATTGTTGATCACTGTTATAAATGAGGCGCCACCGTCAAACATCCCAATGCTTCCGGCCGTTTCATTTTGCCAAGCGCAATGCCTCGGCAGGAGAAAGTTTTGCGATGCGTTTTAGAATGACCGTGGCTTGTTCCTTTCCTGTTTCATCCCCACGAACGTTCAAGCCTGTCCATGCTATCTTGAGACCTTTCAAGGCAAGCTCCGGATCCCACTCTTCCAATCCATGCCTGTCAATGTCTTCAAGGATCGATTCCAGGTGCGGCAAAGCAAGTTGCGGCTTTTTAACACTGACAAGGAGTTGCGACAATGCCAGTCGCCACATGAGTTGCTGTTTTTTTGAAAAACTGTCGCGCAAGCCTTCCTGAAAGAGTGAAACCGCTTCGCCAAGCTTTTTTTTCTTGGCCAGTTTCTGTGCCTTCTCAATAGTGTCTGCCATGTCACCCCTGCCCTCCGGCCCATTGACTGCAACAGGCTGGGCCATTTCCGCACCACCTCCCAGGCTGATTCCGCCCAGCCACTGCTTGGTATCTTCATCAGCAAAGGGAGTCCCGTCGGAAAAGCAAAGGCTCTCAACACCGGCCAGGCGATGAACAAAAATGGCCGTTTCCAGACACACAGTATCATAGGCATCCTGGTACGAATCTCCAAGCCCGATCAACGCCTCTGCCACAAATCGGTTCAAGTCCAACCAGAAAATGAACTCCGTCACCCGTTGTTCAGCCGATTCGGCCAGCGCCTCCCAGTTTCTCTTTTCCTTGAGTTCTTCCAGGATGTTCCGGTCACTGATATCGGGCGGTGGTACAATAGTCTGACCATCTGTGGCGGCAGGTACGGCATCTATCATCGCCCAAGAAGCGATCCGTCTCCA
>JAFDGP010000015.1 GCA_019309245.1 Deltaproteobacteria bacterium
GAGCGTGGTGTGTCCTCGAAAGCCGATTGCCTGTGCTTTCCGAAGGACCCACCTGCACAAAGGGTTCTTTTCGATCCATGCCGGGTCCGTAATGGTCAGCTGTACAACGGGCCTGCTTCCCAACAGCCCGGCCACCGCAGCATAAACACCATGAAACCGCTGATGGCAGCCGATGATGGCGTGATAGCATCGGGCATTCTTAATCAGAGAAAAAAATCGCCAAAAATCTCCGGCCGGAGCCAAATGGGACCAAAAGTGCGGCATCTGAACCCATCGAATCTTTTTTCCGTAAAACGGGTGTCGACGGTACACATCAATGGTTATCACTTCAGGCATGGCCTGCAACGGGGCCAGCTTCTGTGAGAGCTTTTTGTCTGATAGTCCGCATACAAAAGCCAGTCTTAATAAAGGCATGCTACTGCAGCTCCGCGGTTTTCAGCCAGGCACCCACACTCAGCAGGCGCCACAGCAGTGCCTGGTGATCATGGCGTCTGGAGGCATGTTCTTCAAGCAAATATAAAGCAGCTTCCGTGTTGACCCAGCGGTTGAACCAGGCAATGCCCTGGTAGTCATAAAACCACCGGCGACAACTTTGAAGAAGAGAATTTCGCAACCACGATCCCACCGGTGTTGGAAAGCCCATCTTCATCCGGCGGGTTCGTATTGCATCCGGGATCTTGCCTTTGGCGACCATTCGGAAGATCCATTTTGTTTGGCCGCCCCGGATTTTCAGTGATGCCGGCAAGGCGGACACATAAGCAACCAGCCGATGGTCCAAAAACGGGCAGCGGTTTTCTATCCCAAAGGCCATGCTGACCCGGTCGCCGTAGCGCAGCAAAGGAGGCAGAGACCCTTCCAACAGGGCATGTCGAAGCATGGGATTGAGATGCATAAACTCCGTCCAGGCGGGGGCTTCTTGCTCGAATTGCGAAGCCCAGGCCTTTCTCAAAGCCCGATTCTGAAAAATCCCGGCCCTTCCACTGATGCGTTCCCATATCTGCTGGCGGGGATACTGGCTCAGCACGTGCCGATTTGCCCATGCGGTCAGCATAAGATCGGCAAGATCACGCACCGTATCCATCCACCAGGACTCCCGGATCGACAATGGCAGGTAATAGACATACCCACCAGCCAATTCATCGGCTCCTTGTCCGTCGATAAGAACCTTGACATCGTTGGAGGCCAACCGGGCAACTTGCCACTGAGAGTAGGGCCCGGGCAAACGGCTGGGCTGGTCCAGATGGTATACGAGATGTTCAAAGTCGTTTTGAAACTGAGTCGCATCACAGGTCGTGGCCTTTGGTGCACATTTCAGGTGGCGGGTTGCGATTTCGGTGTAACGGGTTTCATTATAACCGGTCTCCGCATATCCAGAAGAGAACACGGGAGGGGATTCCAGTCCGTATTCATTCATAAGGGCCAGGAGCAAGGTACTGTCCAGCCAGCCACTCAGGCTCAGGCCTAACGGGGCATCCGAACGCAACCGCAGCCGCAGACTGTCATGGAGGAGTTCGGCGGTATTGACCACGGCTTCTTTTTCATCAACGTCGTACTGCTCATCAGATAACGTCCAGTAACGCCGAGGCCGCACATGGGTATCTCCTGGCGCATATGACAGCGACCTTCCCGCAGGGTATTCCCGGATCCCCTGATAAAAGGTGGCTCCGTGTTGTTCCATTTCGCCAAAGGCAAGGTAGCGAAACACCGTCTTCTCATCAGGTAACCAGGCGACCCTGTCAATCCCCTTAAATGCCTTGATTTCCGAGGCAAAGGCAAGAAAACGTGTGGTAGTATCATGATAGAAATACAGGGGCTTTTTCCCCAGTCTGTCCCGGGAGACAAACAGCGTCGCGCCGTCCCAGATGGCGAAAGCCCACATCCCGATAAAGTGATCAACACAGGGCGGACCCCACCGGTGATAGGCGGCCAGGATCACTTCGGTGTCCGTGTCCGTATGGAAAGTGTAGCCCTCTTCTTTTAGGCCCTCTCGAAGTTCGAGGTAATTATAGATCTCTCCATTGTGGACGATCACAGCACCATCTTTTGAGACCATCGGCTGACGCCCCTTGGGACTCAGGTCCAAAATGGAAAGGCGCACGTGACCCAGACCCACCGTAAACGGCCTGCCGGCCTGGATCGTGGTATCGAACCATGTGCCGCGGTCATCCGGGCCCCGATGGGCAAGCCGCTTTAAGGCATCTTCGAGTTCCCGGGTCGGATCCTGTTTTCCAGGTCGTATCATGCCGACAATGCCGCACATCTTCTGTTCCTTCCTGCTACGGCACCGGGGTTAATGACAAGAGAGCCTGTCCTGAATCATATCCCATTGCCAGTCCGCCATGTTTACGCATTCACGAAGCATAGCCTCGCGTTTATTCTGAAGGTCGCGTTTGATTTCGTCCAGGTTTTCCAGAATGTTTCGTATGTGCAAGAGGGCCTTCCGGAATTCGTGGGGACGGAACCCGCAAGTCAGGCCGTAGCGCCTTTCAAGTTCTTCCAGATAGGTGATGCGCCCGACGAAGGTATTGACACGGATGTTTGGCACGCCAAGAACCGCCGCCTCGGCAGCCACGGTCTGGCTGTCTGTGATGCACAAGGAGCAAAATGCCAGCGCATCGTGAAACAAGGACGGCGGCAAGGGAAACCGGCGACCGCTCAAGGGGTTTTTCGTAAATTGTTCAGCGGTTACCCAGACGCGGCCGTAGTGGCTTAAGACCTCCACCAGCGCCGTAGCCAGATCCGCTGAAAGGCCCTGCGCCCCTTGGTCATGGTGGGCCTTCAGGGCCACGCATCGGAGGATGAAAAAGGGCTCATAGGGTTTTACCCCAAGTTCATTTAACACCGTGCGGTCTGGCGTGAAATGGTCCGGGTGCAGGTAAGATAACTCATGATAGCCGCGGTAAGTTAAATGTTTTTCCCCGTGTGCCTCATGCTTGAGGCATTCCGGGGTGACAACATAGGTGGCCGCAGGATAAGCGATTTTTGCGAAAAGGGGCACCACCCGCGCATCGTCTTCGTTGAACACGAAAGAGGGGCGGCCGATGGCGCGTCCTACCGGGCCGATACTTATAGAGGTCCCGACAAGGGCATCCGGTCGAAATTTCCAGGCGCATCGAAGGACCCCCACGGTCCGAATGAGCAGTTCCCGCATTGTGGAGAGTAGATCTCCGCCGTGCGCATGACTGAGAACCGTAACGGGTATCCCGTATTGGTGACAAAGCCCGACCGTGACGTCTTTGTCGCGGGCCGTGACCAGCACCTCGCCGCCATGAGCCCGCACCCGGGCGATCAGATGTCGGAACAGGTGCACATGGGCGGGATGTCCGAGGTCAAACAGCAGCCTCATGACCTGCCCTCCCGCATTATGGTTTGTTGCGCTGTGTGCTGGAGCAAGCGATTGAGGCCGTTGGTCTTATATTGCGGCCAAGAAGGCCATGACCGTGCGATAGTGTTATACAGGGCATTTATCATTGGTGGGCGTGACCTATCGAATCTTAAGGTCTTTATTGTACTCCATGTCAAACCACATGGCAAAAAACAGAGACTGGAGCCCGGAGATAAAAAGAAAGACGGCAAACAACGCGCTGGTCACTGCCACGGGGCCGATAAAGAGGCGGTGGTATAGCAGGTACAGCCCCGACAACAACCCACCAGGAAACAACACAAGGCCAAGCAAATAAAAAAAGATCAGAGGATGAAAGTCCTGAATAACATACTTGAAAAAAAGCCGGCGCCAGAAGCCTTTCCACAGAATCCAGACAATTCTGGGGACAACCTCGATAAGGTTTATCCCGGAAGTTTCTCCTACCCCGTACACCGGCCTGATCGGAACGTCCTTTACCCGAAATCCGTGTTCATTAAGCCGGATCAGAAAATCGTTGGGCATGCCATAGCGCCTGTAGACCTTGTCCAAGTCCAGGGCCTGAAGGGCGGAAAGGGAGATCGCGGTAAATCCACTCTGAGAGTCTGCAATGTGCCAATAGCCTGAAGCGATCTTGGTGAGCAAGGACAAAAAAGAATTCCCCAGGTACCGATGCCTGGGCATCAGGTGCCAGGCATGGCCGTGAAACAGGCGGTTCCCTTTAGTGTAGTCCGCTGCGCCTTCGGCCACAGGTACTACAATATCCGTCAGATCCTCCGGGTCCATCTGGCCGTCGCCCGCCATGACCGCAGCGACCTCCATGCCCAGATCCATCGCTTTTTTGTAGCCTGTGACAATCGCAGCTCCCACCCCCAGGTTCGTTTCATGGGTCACGAGGTTGATCCGCGAATCTTTGGCCTTGCACAGTACCACCGTGTTCTTGGTGCCGTCTGTGCTCGCATCGTCAACAACAATTATGGCGTCCACAAAGTCCGGGATCGACTGCAACGTCTTTTCAATCAGGTGCGCTTCGTTGTAAGCGGGCACCACGACGGCTATGGTCTTATCCGCATACATCGCAAAGGTCCGTGTTGAAGGTTTTCATTGTGACCAGATTCGGGTTTGTATGACACAGACATGAGGGCCTATGCAAGTTTCAGGTCATACACGGTAAAGCCCCGGCTGTGATAAACGGGGCTCCAGTAACGATTCTTAAGGTCCAAAAAACGCCTGAGCCGGGCCTGGTCGAAATTGTCTGCCAGGTATTTCCCAAACAAATCGTCTCGCACAAGCACATAGCGGCAATCCAGGGATTCCAGCCCGGACCGAAAGGCCTTGTCGTCTCGGCTTGAAGCGACCAGCCGGCCGAGTGTCTCCATGCCGAAATTCCGGTCGTGTACATAGGGACGGTCAAGATAGTAGCCCCGGTTTCCCACGAACATCATCAAAACCTTGGCCGTGCTCGGGGCCTGCGCGTTGATGAACTCAATGGCCGGGTAACTTGCCAGGTGCCGCCTCAAAAATTCCTTCCTGTTTTGTCCCGTCCTGATGAATCCTATTGGATCCAGGGAGTCGAACCGGTTTTTAAGGTATGTAACATTGGGAACGAGCAACATTGCAATTCCGGCGGACAGTATTGCCCCTGCCGTTGCCCTGAGCGCCGTGTGCGGTCTGTAAAGTCGCCGTTTCTTGTCTTTACTTGGGTTTTGCAGGGCCGGCAGCAGGATCCAACAAAACAGCGATTTGATACCCATAACCGCCAATATGGACAAAAACGGCAGTGCAAATACCATATATCGGACTTGTTGGCGCGTCAAAAAAAAGGTCGACAAGATGGCAAACAGCGAAAAGGACAAAAACAGAAGCCGGTCTTTTCCGGCTTGCCGGTATATGAACGAAAAGGGAAGAAACAGAATAAGAACAGGATTGAGTACCCCGTCGAAATAACGGTAGGCGTCGTCTCTGCCTTCAAAAAACATGCGGATCGGAATAAGGAGGGTTTCTGTGAAGGTTTCTCCAAACATTAGATGTCGTTTTTCGAAAAGGCCGCTCCCTGTTTGTGTCATCAAAGCCGTTGCTGAGTGATGGTTATCCGCGGCTCCAAAGACCCCTCTGAATAATGGGTAAAAAGGGTTTCCGGTTAAAAGCCAGTTCTTCATATACCAAGGGCTTGCCACAAAGGCACTCAGAGCGAAAAAGGCAAGGCCTGCCAGCACGGCTCGTGTCTGTTTTTTTGTGTCCTTAGCGTAATAATACACAACCATCAGATTCAAAAAAGCCGCCCCGACAAGGGCATTGTACTTGCATCCCAAGGCAAGGCCCGTACAGGCCGCTGACACGACGAGCCATTTCGGCTGTTGATAAAGACCGTTTCGCCAGGCCACAAAGGAAAGCACGCCGGCTGTCAGGAAAAAACACAGTCCCAGGTCCACATAAGCACAGGTGGACAGCCGGACAATGATCGGGGTGGTGGCAAAGATCGTCACTGCCAGAAGGCCCCAGGCTGTGCCCAGTCGCGGTTTGATGTAGGTATAAACCAGAAAGGCCGTTCCGAGACCAAAGGCCCAGTGGATGAACTTTGGGGCGACATCGTTTCCAAGATACAGGGCTGCAAGGTACAGCAGGTCAATATTCATCGGATAGTAGGAATACTTGGCCCATGGAATTTCGTAAAAACCGCCGTGTTTGAGCCAAAGCTTGGGGATGGCCAGGTGGTGAATCAGGGCGTCTCTTGAGATGGGTGGGGTGAGATTCATCACGCACTCAGCCGCAAAGACTGTCGTCAGTACGGTTACCAGGGCAATAGGGAAAAGTTTGGACACTGTTTTTTCAGACACCTTGCCCCCGGATGCGTTTCAGGTTTGCCAGCGCCTTTTTCGCTACATCGGCCTGCGGATGATCAGGATCGGCCGACACGGCCTTTTTTAGAAGATCTTTTGCGGCTTCGGGATGGGCCAGATGGTTCAGGAAAATAAAACCCGCATTGTAATAGGCCTGGGGATCCTTTGGATTCAGACGGATGCTTTTCTCGTATTGGATAACGGCCCTGCGATAGTTACCGGTCAGTTCATAGGCACGGGCCAGGTTGAAGTTGGCATTCTGGTGCTTGGGATCCAACTGGAGGGTTACCTGGAGCTCCCGGATTCCCTCGAAGACGTGGCCCTGGAACAATAGAGCCAACCCCAGATTGCTGTGCGCGTCAGAAAATGACGGGTCCAGGGATACGGCCTTTCGCAGGTAACCGACCGCCTTAGTGGCATTGTTGGGGCTCAAGTACAGGCTGCCAAGATTATTATAGGCGACGGCAAAATCGGGACGAACCGCGATGGCCTTTTCGTACATCATGACTGCTTTTGATACCCGGTTTTGCCTTGCATAGGCCAGGCCCAGGTTGTTGTAGGCCCGGTAGTGGAATGGATTCAGCGCGATTGCCTTTTGTAAGACTTGAATCGCCTGATCCAGATCGTTTGCAGCCAAAAAGTCCGTCCCGAGATGGTTGTAACAAGAGGCGTTGTTGGGAGCCATACGGACGGCCTTTGTATGTACGGCAATAGCGTTTCCGATGTCTCCTTTTTCCCTCAGGGCATGACCCAGCCCGATGAGGGACTTAACAGCCGCCGGATTTAAGGCAATGGCCCTCTTGTAAGCCGCAACGGCTCCGTCCAGTTTTCCCGCTTTTACACTGGCATTGCCGAGGCTATGGTAAACCCGGACGTTTTTGGGTGTCTTTTCCGCGCAGTCGTTCCAAAAGGCGACTTCATTTGCCCAAAGCCGGTTTCTCTGGAAAGTCCATAAGGAAAAGACCATGGCGACGACCAGCATCAGGCCGACCGCCAGGCGGGGTCTCCTGACCGTGCGGATGCACAGGACCGCTGCCAAGAGCCATGCCAGCATGGAGGGGAGGTAGGTCCGGTGTTCAAAGACCATTTCCAGGCTGACGAGGGAAGATTCCACCACCAGGTTTCCAAACAACCACAGCCCACAGACGCAAAGGATCGGTGCCCTCTTGGCCTATCGGACGGCCCAGAAGACTGCTGCGAAAATCGCACCGGTAGCGATCAGCGTGGTCGGCGGGTCGAACAGGGAATGAGAGACCGTCATCTCATGAACCAGGTTTAAGCGGGAAGGGTGGGGGTAGATCATCAGGCTGATATAGTAGAGGATCACGCGGCTTTGGGTGAGCAGCCTTTCTATCGCGGTAAAATCGCGGTGATTGTAGCCGGATAATATGGCACGAAGCGGCGAAAAATCCGTATAGATAAGAACAGCCACACCGGCAACCGCGACCGTGGTTGCCAGCATCCAGAAAGGAGCACGCGTTCGGACCTCCGGTGCGTTTCGCAAAATGATCCATTCATACAGCAAAATCATACCAGGCAGCGCGACCGCGATTTCCTTGCAGCCCAGCGCCAATCCCCATGCCGGTATCATACCAGAAAACCAGGCCCAGGCGGCAGGCCGCGTGCTTGCGAGCCTGCCGCGCAAGTAACACAACCAAGCGGCCATGGTGAACATCGCTGTCATGATGTTCATGCGTTGCACGATATACGTGACGGTTTCGGTTTGAAGAGGATGGACCAACCAGATTAAGGCGGTTAAAAAGGCCAACCCCTGTGCAGAGCCATACCGGCCTTTTTCCCTGGAGATCCGGATGGTGGTTTCCACAAAAAGATAAAGCAGAATTCCCGTGATGACGTGGAATACGATATTAACTATTCGGTAAGCGGCCGGGTTGTAACCCTTGAGCCAATAGTTCAAACCGAAGGTCACATTGGCCACCGGACGGTTCGGACATGGGCTGTTGAAGGCTGCTTGAGAAACAGTGTCAAGAGAAATGTCGGTCAGACGGATGAAGGGGTTTTCAAGGATGTTGACTTCATCATCCAGATAAAAAGGGGCATTGAGGCTGTTTGCGTAAACGCACGCCGTCCATAAGACGAGTAGCACTACCAGGTGCCGTGTGTTTAGTTGTTTCAATGGTTTTAACATGTTCCGGAGGCCCTGCAACAAGAAGCCTCCTATTCAAAAAAACCGGGGACGCTTACCAGTAAGATGCCGGTCACGGCCGCGGCCAGCCCAATCACGGCCGCCAAGGCACAAAGTGTATGTTTCGGAGAAGCGGTTGAAAAGGCACCCCATATTCCCACAACCACAAGCAATACCCCACATGCAATCAACAGGAGGCCCATAGACCGATCTCCGGTTAATATCTAACCAGGTTTTTCCCGGCGGAGGACGCGATTCCATGCCGCCGAGCTGGCAGAAAAAAGCCTTGTTCATATTCTTTTTGCACCGGCCGCGTAATTTTTCCGAAAGGCTATAGGCCATTGGGTGCGTACGGCCATTGCGTATGCTCGGCCGGAATCCCAGCGCCTTGAGGAAAAATTACCCGACTGGCGGTGGCGCCAAGGTTGGCACTTTCATAGATCGTCTCCAAAACCCGCCCCCCCGGTTGCTACGCCCTGGTCATGCCGATGACCCACAAAGTGTAAAATGCAATCAAGGCCGTGCCCCATAACATGGCCTTTCGGGCCTCAAGGCCGGCCGTTCCTCGAGTCAGGGCATAGCCGATAAAACCAAAGGCACTACCGATCCACCCAACACAGCCAGCCACCACCACGAGCGCCCAAAAGGAATCCGGCATGGCATCTTTTGCAGGAACGACCTCGGGCGTCCGATTTTCGTTCCCGGATACCTTTGCGCTTAAGACCGAAATCCTGGCGTCGCATCGCCGGATCCACTCCGTTCCCGGAGTATAGAGGCTGCGCGAGGCATAATATCCCCGACGTATGGTCCGCAGGGCAATCAATGCCAGTGAAATGTTCGCCTCTTTTTCGGCCCGCCGGGCCACCACCCACAGGCGTTCAGCCGCTCGGGCCGGATAGGGATTCAGTGGGGCGTACCAACGCAGCGCGCGATCATAGTACGCGATGGCCTTGATGTGATCTTTGGTGCGCAGAAATTGTTCTGCTTTATCAAAGTTGGCGCGCGCCTCCCAGAGAACCTTTACCCAGACCCCTGCGGCCAGTACGCCGGCCAAGGCCGTGATCAGAAGTGCCTTTTTAAGAAACATTCCAACTCATCAGCAAGAAAAATATCCTGTGGCTGCCTCCGGTTTGTGGGGCCTGTCAAAAGACCGCACCCCCGCCTCCAGCTCCGGTCCCAATTGTTGATTTCCATACCGCAGCCAAATCGCCCTTCGCGTTGTTTTTTTGTCATTTCTGCATGTCTGCATGTTTTGTACCGTCCATGTCGCTGGTCTGAAGCATTGCCGGACGAAATCCCTTTTCTGGATCAAAAGGAATGTCGTGTTTCTTGTAATAAGCGACGATTTTTTTTAGATTCATGCTGTTGTGGTCGTTGGCCTTGAGGTACATGCTGGATGCGGCATCGTCAAAGATGCGGATCCATCTGCGGCCGAGAGGGGGGCGATCCTGACCGGGGAACTTTTTGAGCAGGACGATATCGAATCCATAGTGCGCCAGCAGCTTTTTATAGCCGGGATACCGGAACTGAATCATCATGGCGTGAATGAGCTTGGTTTCCCCATGCAGGTCGCTTCGGGTGTCAATAAAGGGCTTGTAGTACGGCAACAGATGATAGGCCAGATAGCCCCCCCATTCAATAGGATTATAGAGCCTGCCGGACAGGTCGGTCTGTTTCAGGATACGGGTGGCCGTGGTCGGATAGTTGATCGCTTCGATTTGATGGGTCAGGTTATAGGGGACCCGATGAATTCCTTCAAAGAGCCAATAGCCTCCTGAAACAGCCACCCCGGACCACAAGATGACCGCCACGAGGCCCTTCTGCCCTGGGGTTCCGAGGGCCCGGATCCATGGGCGGCCGTGCTTTAGAACCAGCACGAGCGGGATGAAAAGGAGCCAGACGAAGCGGGCGGCCTTGACGGCCATGGCACACATCATCACACCGATCAGGAGATCTTCCAGGGGCCAGGGCCTTCTTGCGGCACAACAGAGTGAGAAAACCAGAACAAACAGCCCGATTACTGCAATCATCAGGGCCTTCATCAGCCACGGGAAGGACAGGGTTCCACCGGTGACGGCCTTTAAATACGGACTTTGCAGTGCGTCGAACACGGGCTGCCACTCGAAGATATATCGCTTAACCACGGACGTTGTATCAAAGATATACGCATATACGTGCAGGCCCTGGGGGCTCATGAGTGAGGCGGCTAAAAAGAGCACCATCAGGAATACCGGATTATACCCACCAGTCGAGCGGGCGAAAAATCGGCCGGCCGGTGTATATCGTTCCACCATCCGGGATGCGATCACCACCGCGAGCATGATCCCGGCAAGGATCATAAACGGATGAAGGTTGATCCACAAGACGCACAGCACAAACCAGGCAACATACCCTGCGCGGCCGGGCCGTTTTTCAACCGTCAGATAACGGACGTAAAAAAAGCTCAGAAGGACAAGTGAAAACAATTCCGGCCTGATCAGATACCGGGTCCGAAACAAATAGGCGCAACAAAAAAGGGCCAGCAACGCACTGGACAAGCGGCCGGAGAGTCGAAGTGCGCCCCAAAAGATGAATCCTAAGGCCGCGGACACGAGCAACACCCTGAGGATGCGCACCCCGTTTAGGCCGAATGCGCGATGAACCAGGTAAAAAAGGACCTGAGACAACCACTCGTGATGAACCAGCGTTCGACCGTTTGGATCGCACAAGGGGTCTGTTTGCGGCAACGTGAGGCCGTGTCGAACGATATATTCGCCCATTTTCAGATGGACCCACAGATCATAGGAAAAGACCGGTTTGTAGAAGATCGTACCCAGGGCCACAATCACGACGAGAAAAAGCACAGCCGAGGTCTTTGCAGGTACAGCATCCACGCTGCCGGTTGTGCACGGCAGGGGCCTTAAAGAAGCGGTGCCGGTATGGCGTGCCCTGTTTGGCAAGGACATCATCTAGGAACGCAGCCTGCGGTGTGCCGGGATATCATCTACCAGTGCGAACCTTGTTCGGACCGCAGAAACACGCTCCCCCCGCTGGCGAATCCCGGCTTCGTTCACGGGCCCCAGGATCAGCGAGGCCGCCGCCAGGTACGTCACCTTTTCCGGTGCGATATCCATGATCCGGCAACAGGTCGCATCCACGGCGGTAAGGTTTTTCCCCAGGACCAGGACTCCCGCGTGCTTGGGACGTCCCATGATCGGCCCGTCTCCTTCCATGCCAAGAATTCCATCCACAATGGCCAAGTGCGGCCGCACCACCGCATTGATATCCAGGATACACGGTTCGATCCCGGCCATATGCAGCGCGTTTTTCGGCCACCCGTAAAACGCACCCGGCATCACCCCGAACAGGTTCTTCATCGACAAGGTGACTCCCACCCAATGATGGGTCTTCATCTTTGCCATGGATACAATCCAGTCGGCCCGAGCCAGGGTGACCGGCAAGGTCAGTCTGTTGAGCCGCGATATCCGGCTGGTGTTTGAGACCGTGACCCAGTTGTCGTAGTTGAGATCCACAAAGGGAATGTGTTCCCGGTACAGGAGGTCGGCCAGACCGGATTCCTCCAGCACCAGGATGGAGTCCCGGGTATGTCCGGGGCCCTCAGCGACGACTACCGTGGTGGCGCCGAGCCTGCGAAAGGTTCCCGCGGCGGCCAGAACCACCGCAGGATGGGTGTTAATGTGTCCGGTACCGATGTGGGTCTCCACCAGGTTCGGCTTGAGCACGATGTTTTTCCCTTTGATCATTCGGGACGTGATCCCGAGCTCTTTGAGCGCTGAGCCGATCACGGACGTCAGATTGCCGTCATAGCTCGCCGCTTTTGCGATAAACGTCTCGGAGACGGCTCCTCTGGCCGTGTTTGAGGCTGCATGGGCCGCAATCCGGCGACAATACCCGGCAAGAATTCCTCCGGATAAAAGGGCTCCGCTTCCGGCAAGAAGCACCTTTAAGAACCGGCGCCTGCTCTCGGTAGCCGTCTTGTCCATCATGTTCTTGGCCGGATCGATATTCATGGCGATTCTCCCATGGCTTGCGTGAGGCAGTCGGGCTCGAAAAAAGCTACCAGAAGCAACGACAGCAAGGCCGTGTCGAACAGACCGTAACGCTGTTGGCGTTGTAGGGCCTCGACAATCCACGAAAAGGCTGCTGGCGGCCGGTTTCCCCACGCTGAAAGGGCCAGGACCCCCCAGCCGAGCGACAATGGGGATCGAATCGTCTTGATCGCTTCTTTCAGGTATTGAAGGCTCACGGTGACAATGGTCTCCGGTACCGTCATGGCCAGCGCGCCCAAGGCCATGGCCGTGCAGGCCGGCATGGGGCGCAAGATTTTTCCGAACACGCGGGTATTGCCGTAGTTCCAACCACCGTCTGGCAATTGTCTGTCCAGCAGCAACCGCTTTCCCTCCAGGACCCGCTCGTGGTCGTGGTATCCGGCCGACCGCAGGGCGATTAATGCCAGGGCTGTCGGTTGAACCCATGCGTGGGTGTCCGCCGTCCAGGACCAGCCCTTGATATTCGTATCGTGGGCGATTGGAGATCCCTTTTTTCTCGGCCAATGCGTCCCCGTGCACTGCAAAAGAAAGGCCACCGCACGCGCTCGGGCATTCTCAAAGGCCGCTGATCCCTGCCACGCAAGCACAGCGAGCGCAGTGGGCCAGAAGGCCCCGGGATGCCCGGCGTCGAGGCTGATCCGGCCGTCGGTGGCCTGGTTTGTCATGAGCCGTTTTTGGGCTTTTAAGACGAGATCCGGCGTCTCGCCAGCTGCCCGGAGGGCCAGAATCGCCCACGCCACAGCATCGGGGCGGGAAAATCCACCCTCCTGAAGGCAACGTGTCTGAAGCTCTCGCACATAGGGCTTTATTGAGGGATCTGCGTTGTTCATCGAGCCTCCCGTTTGTTGAGGCCTAAACGGATCCTGCTCGCGATGAGTATTATGACAAGAAAAAACGCGGTTGCGGATATCCACAGCCCGGCCGTAAACGATACAGGACGATACTCGAAACGGATCAGGTGGCGGCCCTTCCTCAGGGGTACGGCCCTGAGAATGTAGTTCGCGGGCATGATCTCGTAATGGTCCTGCCCACTTTTTGCCAGTGATTGGGCCCGCCAGCCCCGGCAGTAGGCGTCCGTGATAACCAGGATCGCAGTTTCCGACAGGTCGGCTTTCACGACAAAGTAGTCGGTCGCGCTTTCCATGACGGCCACCCGTCCCTTTTCCCCCGAAGGTACAGGGTGTACCGAAGGCGGGGTTTCCAGGATGACCTCTTTTCCGGGATCAAAGGCGGGATCTTCCATGTACCGAAAGATTTCGTCCCGGTCCGGCACCACAGTGTACTGCCCGACCAACAAAAGGCGGGGCAGCGCGCTATCATTGTCAATAATGCCGATCCTCGCTTTTGATGGAATAAAGCCGAAACGGCAGCGAAGCATGCGGTAAAGGTGGTGAAAGCGCGAAAAGGAGACATATTGGCTTGCTTTGTCTGGATTGCCCCCCTGTGTAAAGGTCATGAATTCCGCATAGCGTTTGAGGACCATGGAATCGTATCCCCAGATGTCGTAGCGATCGAGCACCATCGCGCTGTCGGGGGCTTTGAGGTTGAGGATGCGATAGTCTCCCGGGTTTTGTTTCAGCACCCTGTCGATCTGCGGAACCTGCAAGGCCTGCAGATCAAAATGGGCCAAGGACGACCTGGCAATGACAAACGGTTCGATAATCGCCAGAAGGACAATCGCCGAAATCAGGCCCGTCGACCTACGAACAGCGGCAAGCAGGCCTGTCATGAGGAGCAACACGGCCGAGGAAAACATCAGGGCGTCGGCTGCCGAGGTGCCGGCGTTACAGACAAATTCAGGGTCCAGGATACGGGATTCGGAAAGATAGGACTCTCCAGTATTGTAGACCGCATGCATGATTCGTTGCCATACGTGGCCGGGAACCGAAGCCGAGACTGAAAAATGCACAAACAGACCTGCCGCACCAATCAAAACAGCGCCCGAGGAAACAGCCAAAAGGCCTTTTTTGCCGATGCTGTCCATATTGAGTATTTCGTGCAGTCCGATCCCCGCCAGCATGGCTATAAAGAGTGAGGCCTGAAAGATGAACTTCGAATTTCCCCTGAACACGTCAAACCCCGGCACCCAGCGGAAGACGAGCTTGAACAACGGCGTGTGTCTTCCAAGGGCTAGGATGAGCAATAGTCCCGCCATGGTGGTCGAATAACGCCTGAGTGACTTTTCCCCTCGAAAAGCGCCGATCAAGGCGAGAACAAAGGAGGCCAAACCCATGTACAAAGTCATTTCCCACCGGTGATACCGACCCCAGTAGGCAATGTTTTTGCCGTCCCCGAAAAGGTTCGGATTCAGCAGCGTAGCGAGGTTTTCAGGCGGGAAGGAAAAACTCCCTGCAAATTCTAAAGAGACCCCCCCGCTTCGCACGCTTTGCTGGGCTACGTCGATGCCGGGGAGCAGTTGGACCGCCCCCAGGCACAGGGCTCCCAGATACACCCCGAAAAAGGCGATGAGGATGCTTGCCCGGTGTTGGGTCTTGATGATTCGAAGACCGACATAGAGGCCTGCAGCCACGGCCGTGTAGAATAGATGCTGCGGATATCCCGCCAGGATTTGCATGGTGACAGCCCCGACACCTACCAGCGCCCATCGGAACGAGGGTTTTTCAAACAATCCGTCCAGGGACAAAAATATCAGGGGTGCCCAAGTCATGGTGCACAAATGAGGCAGATGCCCTGCCTCAATATGCATGAAATAGGCTCCCGAGAACATCAAGGCAACGGCGGACACCAACGCCGCCATGGGGTGCAACCCGCGGTGAGCCGCCCAACCATACATGAAAAGTCCAAGAAGAAACACATGGAGGGCGATGCTGACATTGACAGCCCGGGCCAGCGGCAATATCAGAAAAACCGCGTTCAAGGGGTAAAACAAGGCGGACTGAAATCCTCCCAGGAAAGGCATCCCGGAAAAGATATGAGGGTTCCAAAGCGGTAGATTCCTCTGGCGCAGTTGGCCGAACCCGAAATCGCGCCAGTAGGCGAACTGCCTGAACAGATCCGTATGGGCCTTTGACAGGACCACAGCCTTTGAGGAAAAAAGCACATCGGCAAAAACGGCGATGGTCAGGGCCAGCAAAAGGACGGCCGCACTCAGGGTCGGCATGGCCCCGAGGGCCTTGGGTGAAAAGGATCGAGGGCTTGAATCGGGTGTGTTCATCCTTTTTGTCCGGCGGTTTTTCGGGTGTGGCGTCTTGCTGAGGCCAGGGCCAGGAAGCTTCCGATCAATGTGAGCAGAGAGATTCCGAGGCCGATTCGAAACGGCCGTGAAACAAAATACATGGCCACCTGGTGCGTGCCTTTGTCCAGGGAAATGACCCGAAAAAGATAGTCCCCTCGTTGTACGGAAACCTGTTTTCCGTCCACTTGGGCGCGCCATCCCGGATAATCAATTTCGCTTAGCACAAGATAACAGGGCCGGTTGCACGATGCGCTCAGGGTGATGTGTTCGTAGTCATAGCCGGTAATTACGCAATCGCCCTGGAGCCTGAGCGATCCGGCCGGGGGAGATTGGGACCTCGGGTGTTCCGATTCAAACACCACAGCAGACCGGGGGTCAAAGTCCTCTGCGGCGATGGTCTCCAAGATTTGGGAGGCCGGTACATTGAGGGCCTTTTCAACCAGGAATGCTCGAGGAAGGGCACCGGGAACTTCAATGAAGCGGTCGTTTGAGACCCGATACCTCAGGTTCAGCAACCGGAGCAGCTTGGATTCATGATTTTTGAGAAAACCCGTGGTAATCACCTGTCTGTCAGGTGGCAGGCCCTGGCTGGCCTGGAGATAGGTCATCACGGTGCTCAGCACCAATGGGTCGTATCCGTCAATCGAGCGAAAGCGGTACAAGGTGCCGTCATTAAATTGCCAGGCTGGACCTGTGGTCATGGCCCTGGCCGAAGACGTTACGCTCTGAAGGGTTTGAGCCAGGGCATGTTTTTTTTGAGATACCGAAAAGTCATAGGGTTTGACGAATCCGATGGCGTAACTTCCCAGATCGATCCCAACAATCACGACGGCGGCGATTTTAAAGGTCCGGACCGAAATCTTTTTTTTCTGCAACACCAGGAGCAAGAAAGCGGCGGTGAATGCCACCACGGCGGCCCGAGAAAACACCATGGCCAGTTTTGCCGGGAGCCGGGAAACAAGGGCGGTGCCTACGGGCTCTTGTGCGACCAGCCTGAAGAGACGGCTGAAAAACCCGTACGGCTCGTAAACCATGGCCGCCAGCACAAACACCAGCCCCATGCCCACGCCCAGAAGACAAAGGGACAGGGGGCGGAAGGCCCAAGGTTCGGAATTTCCTGCATGGTGCATTCCGATACCGGACATGACGGCTACGGCGAATACATACAGATACAAAATCTGGGCGGGGATGCGAAAGTGGTGAAAGCCGGGCAGTTTGAAGACCAGGGGATAGATCGGGTTGTACTTCCCGAACGCCAGGAATAAGGCGCCAAGGGCCAGGACCGGAAAAAACCAGCGGATCCGACCCAGTCTGCCAGCCCTTGCGGGATAGATAAAGGCGAACACCAGGGGCAAGATGCCAGCGTACCCGCACGTCTCCCAGAAATACCAGTCCTTGGGGGTCAAGTAAAAGGTCTGATCCACCGCACTTCCGAAGATGTCCGGCACCAGGAAGGAAAAAAGCATTTTGAGGCGCAAAGAATCCATGGTGGCGAAAGCATAGTCCACGCCTCCGGCGCGGCCAGACAGCGCCGTCAGTTCCATGGTGGGAAGCAATTGTATGGCGGCCAGCATGAATCCCACACCCAGGACCACAGCCAGTCCCAGCAGCCCTTGGAAACCATGTTCGCGAAAGCCCATGACAGTGCCTGCAATCTGGAAAAGTCCGAATCCCAGAATTGCCAGGATCGTATAAAAGGCGATCTGTGGAAACCCTCCCAGGATCTGAATTCCCAGAACAAGTCCGGCCAGCAACGCCCAGTAGAATTGTTTGGTCCTGAAAAACCGCCTTACAAACAAGAGGATCAGCGGGAGCCAGATGTAATTCTGAACCAGTGTGAGGTGTCCGGCATAGAGATGGGCCATGAAATAGCCATTGTACATAAAGACCAGGGCGGAAAGCAGGGCCCCGCACCGGGTTACATCGAGGTCTCGAACGAATGCATACATGAAGGCCGAGCCCATAAAGCAATGAAGGATCACAGTCCACAGGTACGCGTGGTCGGCCGGCATGAGATAAAAAAGAAATCCCAGGGGATAAAACATGGCGGCCTGGATGTTGGCGATGAACGGGGTCCCCGAAAACTGAAAAGGATTCCAGAACGGAAGTGCGCCTCGCGTGGTGATACTGTGCCGGATGAATTGCTTGACAGGGAGAAAGTAAAGCACGAAATCCGATCCAAAAAGTGATGCATTTGAAAAAAGGACTTTCGAAAATACCCCTATGGCCCCGAAAGCCAGGATGAGAAATATAAGGACCGAACGGTAGTCTTTTGCGATGGAGGCGTCCTTAAGCATCATAATATTGCCGGTTTCTTGAGGACTGCCAGGATCGACACCCCGAAAGGAAAATCCAGGAAACGAAGCAATCGAATTTCCGTACAGAATAACCGGGAAAGCGCTGCGTTCAACCATCGCGGAACGGCCAGGGATAAATCCGAACGGGGCCTGACGCCACGCTGTCGACATCGGTTAAGTATTCTGACGGCCAGAATCGGGAAGAACAGAATCGTATTATAATAAGAACATCTGGCTACCTGCCATTTGCAACGGCTTAGGGCACGCAGCAATCCGGAACGGGTATAGCGGCGCCTGTGATGCAGGGCTTCATCGTGCGGACCCCACAAGAAGCGCAATGCGGGTACGGTGAGAATCATGTGGCCTCCCGGTGCGCATACCCGATACGCCTCCCGGAGTGCGGAATCGTCGTCGTCGAGGTGTTCGAGCACATCCAGGCAGGTGATGATGGAAAAGGTGTTGTCGCGAAACGGGACGGCCTGCGCCGCGTCGGCCAGGGCGATCTGATGTCCGTGTGCGGGCCGCAGATATGACAGGGCCTCTGAGGACAACTCCACGCCGAATGCCTTTCCGAAACCTTGAAGCAGATCCAGGACCATTCCTGTGCCGCAGCCCACATCCAGATGCGTTTGTGACCGTGGGCCATGGGACAAAAGCCCCCGGAGGGTGGTGTCTACCAGAAAACGTTTTCCTATAAACCACCAGTGTGTTTTTTCGATCCGGGACATAAGGTGGTATTCTTCTGTTTTCATTGGAGACAGCCTGTGTGTCGGCGATTTCCTGCCTTGCCGGTGTTGGATCCGATCGCAGGCCTCCATGAGACCGGCTGCCTTTCCACAACGCACAGCGCAATGAACAGGCGAACGTCGGGTCTACATTCCGGCTCCATAACGACGCGCTAGGTCGTTGTAGCGCACCTTGAACATTTCGATCAGGGTTCGAACCGCATCAATGCCGACCCGGACCTTGGAATCAAACGAATGGTGCCATTCCACGGGGATCTCTCCGATGTGGTAGCCGTATTTTTGGGCCAAAAAGATCACCTCGGCATCATAGCCCCATCTTTCGATCCTGGAATGAGAAAAGACCCGGTGTGCGGCTTTTCTGGTAAACCCTTTGAATCCACAGGTAATATCGGTAACCTTCAGGCCCAGGCCGAGGATGGCCATTCTTCGAAAGGCCTCGCCCAGGAGTTGGCGTATCGGGGTCTCGCGGACCTTCAAACTCGAATCCGGGAGATGCCGGGAGGCCACCACCACAGGGGCGCCGTTTTTCAAGTGTTCGAGGCACGGGGACACAAACCGGATCGGCACAGCCAGGTCCGCGTCCATGAAGAGGACATATCTGCCGCGGGCGGCGAGCATTCCCTTTCTGACGGCATAACCCTTACCGCGATTGGGCGTATAGCTGACCAGACGCACCCGGGGATCCTCGCGGATGATCCGGTCGCAGATTTCTTGGGTGCGATCCGTGCTGCCGTCATTGACCAGGACAATTTCAAAAAAGAATTTTTTGTTATTGAGATACGCGACAGGTCCGGACGTGCTGCAGGCGTCATAATCCCTCGGCCTCCATAAGGTGAACCAGGTTGGGTTGCCTGGAATTGATGGCGAGTGATTTTTCAAAGGCCTCTCGCGCTTTGTCTTTTTCTCCTGTTTCCAGGTACATCAGGCCCAGATTCCGGTATGCGTCGTAGAGGCGACGGTTGGCTCGAATGGCCTTTTTAAAGAATTCAATGGCCTTATGGATCTCCCCAGCCTTGGAGTAGTAGTATCCCCAGATATCCCAAAGCAATGCCCGGTTGGTTGAATTTCGGGAAAAAAGCTCAAGCGGTTCTCGGGCATGGTTGAGCAGCCCCATGTCGATGAAAAAGATCGCTATGGTTCCGTGGATGCCCTTGTCGTCATAGGCCAGCCATGATGCCTTTTGCATCATGGCGATTCCAGTGGCATTTTTCCCCATGAATATCAGGTCCCTGGCCATCTTGAAGAAAAAATAGCCTGTGACCATGCGGTTCATATAGTCGCGGTGAAAGGAGCCGTTCAAGCTTTCCGTCACATATAACGGCCACGGATTGGTCTCCTGCTCAAAGACCCGCTCAAAGGCCTCTGCACCCACGGCCCGGGAGGTCAGGCCATGGGGGATCAAATCAAAGCCGCGGTCTGAAAGCGCTTTTTCATCGAACACCGCCAGGTATACATGCCCCCGCGTGCGTACCAGTTCCTTTTCGATGATCTTGCGAAGGGCCTCCCACTTGCCGTAGAATGTGGGGCCTTTGCGGTAGAGAAACGGCATCTTGAAAAACAGGTTGTGCCGGTCATACAGGGCGAGATCCGGCCGCGCATTTTCCACCAGCCTTAGGTACGCAACAGGAAACAAGATGTTGTCGCCTTCTACCAGCAAGGTGGCATGGGGCGGGGCACCTCGCAAAATGTCGGCGGCGTACTCGTAGGCCGTATAGTTCTCGTGCTGATCGTTTGCATACAGGTTGATTCCGAAAAGCACGACCGGTGCCCCGAAGCAGGCCACCTTGACGCCGATTCGGATACGCCGTCGGAAAGCGCCTGATGAACACCACAACAACAGAGCATCCATGCCGATGCCGATTAGGACGGCCCCCGCGACCGCGCTTGGAATCTGGAAGGCGGTGATTTCAAGAGAAATCACATTCAGAAATGTCGTATAGGCCAGGTCAAACACGAACAGCAAGATCCAGAACACCTTCCAGCGAATTCCGGTCTGTCGGATCCAACCCAGCACGGCCAGACCCCAGAGGGGGCCGTACTGGAAAAGTGTTTGGTGCAGGGCCTGCCCGATTCTTGTTATATAGCCCTTCCAAGACGTGGTCAGCACAAAGGCATTCCGGTGGTCGGCAGCGCCCACATGGTACAGGAATCGAGACAGGGTGTCCGGATCCCCCCAGTGAATGGCCGTCCCTGCATGGGTGCGAATAGGAAGGTAAAGATATACCGAAAGGCCCAGCAGGAAAAAGAACCCCAGTAACAGGATGTGTCTCGTGTTGAAAAGGATGTGTCGGTCTGAACAGATGATCAGGGTAAGCACAGCCGGGGCCAACATGACGGTCTGCATATGGTTGCTGAAACTCAATCCAGCCACCAGGGCCAATACGAGAAGGAGTCCGAGGGTTCGGACCTCATCCCAGAGGAGCAAGACATATAAGATCAGGGCCACGAAAAAGCCATGCAGAACATAGACCTCCGCACAGGTGGTCTGAGACCAGAAGGTCTTGGAAAAGGCCAAAACCAGGGCGGAACAAAAGGCCGGCGGCACCGATCGGGTCCATTGTAGAATTGCCTTGTAGACGAGCCAGGCGGTCAGGGCGCCGAAAAACGCGGACATCAGGTTCATTCTAAACGCGATGGATCCCAAAGGGATCATGCAAAAGGCCTTTCCAATCAGGGCGAAAAGAGGGTAACCGGAATTGTGGGCATTGCCCAGACAAAAGGCCGAGGCGATGAACTCGCCGCTGTCGCCCAGGTACACGGTGGGGGCAGTGGTCCACAGGTACACGGCGAAGCTTGCGAGCAGAACCATGCCGCCGCTGAGGTTGGTCTTCTTTTTGTGGTCCTCAGGACCAAGATCCATGAGCATGCGTCGAATCTGGTGTATTCTTTGCAGTGACTCGCTAAGATGGTATTATCAAAAAAATGAGCCGGTTACCAATAAAACAGCAGAGATTCTTTCGACTGTGGGGTCCTTTCCTTCTGGTCGCCGCAACGGTTCTGGCCTATGGAAATACGGTGCCGGGAGATTTCGTATGGGACGACAGGGCCCTTTTTGTTGAACATGAAGACCAGTGGCGATGGACCCACCTGAAATCGTTGCTGACCGCGCAGGACAACCTGTTTGAAGATCGCTATACGGGCTATTACCGCCCATTCCCAAACCTCACCTTCCTGGTGGACCATACCGTTTGGGGCTGCAATCCTGCCGGCTACCATGTCACCAATCTGTTGTTCCACGCCTTGACCACGTTGGGGATCTACTGGTTGGCCCGTCTTCTTTTCACAAACCCTTGGGTCGCCCTGCTGAGCGCCCTATGTTTTTCCTGGCATCCCATCAACACGGAATCTGTGGCCTGGATCAACGGCCGAAATAATGTCCTTTGCGCTTGCTTTTTTGTATGGTCGATCTATTTTTTTCTGAAATCATCCAAAGAAGAAACCGCCCGGCTACGTAACTGCAGCCTGTCGCTTGCAGCCTTTTTGCTCTCTTTGTTCAGCAAGGAGTATGCCCTGATGTTGCCTGCCACGATTTTCAGTTATGTGTGGGCCTTCAGCCCGTCGGATCTCAAGGTTCGATGCCGGGAGGCAACTGCAAAAACGGCGCCATATTTGCTCTTAATAATTATTTATCTTGTCGTTCGATCCATGGTCCTGCCCGGCCACGGGCCGAAGTTTATGCACTGGGAAACCCTCGGCATGAGGCTCTTGACGGTGCCCAAGACCTTTGCCCTGTATTTGAGGTTGCTGGTCGCCCCTGTGCATTTGACGGTCCATTATGAAACCACTTTGATCAAGACGGTTAGGGATCCGAGTCTCTGGCTGTGCTTAGGGGTAACCGTGGCCTATACGGCTTTGTTGGTTGCCGCCTTCCGGAGGTCACGCCAAGTATTCTGGGCACTGTTGTGGATCTTGATCACACTGGTTCCTGTCCTGAATATCATACCGCTTTCAGATGACAACCGGTTCATGGCCGAACGCTATCTCTACTTGCCGGCGGTGGGGTTTTGCCTGGCTCTGGGGCCGGGCTTGAGGCGCTTGTGGGAGGCGATCACGTTACGGGTCGACCGCCTTTCCTGGGCGGCCGCCGTGTTGGGGGTGGGGCTGTTGCTGCAATGGTATCTGTTCGGCACCTTGAACCGTAACCTGGCCTGGCGTAATGAAGTGGCCCTGTGGACCGATGCGGTGTCTTATCATCCCACCTGGTACCATCCGTACTTTAATTTGGCGGTGGCTTTAAGAGATGCAGGTCGGTTTAAAGCAGCCGTAGAGATGTTTAAAGAAGCGTATCACAAAGCCCAGACCCCGGAAGACAGGGGGCTGGTACTGAGCAATATTGCCCTGGTGGCCTATCGCCACCAAAAGGACTATGAAACAGCCCGGAAACGGTTGCAACAGGCCCGGCAACTGATTCCCAATAAGAGTTGGGTGTACAATTTGATGGGCAACGTTTCTTTTGTGAGAAACGAATACGACCAGGCTCTCACTCAATACGACCAAGCGCTGAGCTTGGACCCCCACGATACCGAGAGTATGATCGCCAAGGGCATGACCTATTTTAAGATGGGCCGGATTGACGAGACCATCCAATATCTGGAAGAGGTCCGGGCGATCGTGCCCGATGACGGCAGGCTGGACTACTACCTGGGCCGTGCCTATGACCGCAAGGGATTGACGGCCGAGGCCGTAGCCCATTATGTCCGGTATCTGAAGCGCTTGCCCGAGGATATGAACCGGTACGCCATTGAAGAACGTCTCAAAAAAATCGGGGCCGTTCCGCCTGTCGCGAAACGACCCCAATAAGAATAGGCCCTACGGACAGCCTAACAATCACTAACTGCTGCTGCCCGCGGCTCCTTCGCTGGTTATGCTGAACGTGTAGTCCCCGCTGGCGTGTTTGGCTGTAACCGTAAAGGTAGTTGTGGTCGCCCCCGGCACAACGTTCGTGGTCACACCGGTAGTGGTCCTAAAGCCGCCCTGCGTCAGCTTGGCGAAAGAATCAACCGCCACCCCTGGATGGTCCGTCATATAGGCCATGGCAGAGGTATAGGCGTTCTTGACATCCGCCTGTGCGGATTTTTCATAGGCCCGCTTGCGGTAACTGATAAAATTCGGGATAGCGATGGCCGCCAGGATCCCGATGATGGCGATAACGATCATCAATTCAATAAGGGTGAAACCTTTTTGGTTTTTCCTAACCAACTTTTGCATCATCATGGCGAAACCTCCTTTTCAGGCCCCAAAATCGGGCCTTTTTCCTTGAAATTATAATCCTTGACGTCTGTTCCAATTCGGTTTTGAGGGGGAGTGCCCCCTTGCTTTTTGCCCGTCACCTCCCTTCAGTTTGCGATCCTTTTCCTGTTTTTCGTCATTTTCCAGATTTTTATGAATCCAACAGTTTGTGCCCCATTCCTGGTGTCTGGTTGTTTGAGCAAGAAGCGTACCATGATGAGAAGAAACCGGCGAAGACATGATAACCC
>JAFDGP010000016.1 GCA_019309245.1 Deltaproteobacteria bacterium
CACCGACCGGCTCGGGTTCCTCTTGGAAATGCGAGGATCCCCGTTTCCGGCGGCCCCGAAATTTCTTGGATAATTCCAGAGGCAGCATGCTGTTCGGCAGATAAAGGGGCGTCGTAATCCGGAGAGTCTACCCTGTACCGGCCGTTTGATACCAGGGCGGAAAAACTGGTAATGCGCCAGGTGGCATCAATGGCTCCGGAGAAATTCTGGCAGACCAGGTCCAAGTCCTGTGTGGCGGGGGGCTGGAGGGGATCGGCATTTCCAGCCGACATTTCGCACAGCTTAATGGCTCCATCGGCCGCTGCCTCCGCGTCCCGAAGATCTTGGACAAACTCATCTTTGCTCATCCCAGCAAACCGGTTGGCCGTGGCTACAGCCAGGTCTTTTTGTGCCGATGAGCTCGGCTGGTGGAACACGTAGGCCGGGGCGGAGGTCTCAGCCTTATTGAATTGCCCCCAAACCAGATAACATCGGGCCTTGGCCCGCGTCAACGCCACGTACAGGAGTCGCAGATTTTCGGCCAGGGTCTCCTCTTGGGTGCGGTAACGATTTTTGTCCTGTTCCTGTGAACCGAGATCCATGGTCAGCCGCATCCCGTTCGCTTCATCATGAAAGACAACCGGCTGCGTTTTGTTCCTGACGATTGACCCGTCCCACGTAAACGGACAAAAGACCACCGGATATTCCAGGCCCTTGCTCTTGTGAATGGTCACGAGCCTGACTGCACGTTCGTCGCTTTCCAGACGAAGCGGATGCTCCTGAGGCCCTGCAGTATCAGGGTTCCGGCGGTCGCAAAGCCATTTGACCAGACCGGCCATGCCGAGCTTTTTCTCTACAGACGCCTGATGAAGCACCTCGCACAGATGCAGCACGTTGGTAGCACGTCGTTCTGCATTCGGAAGGGCCATTAACCGGGGAATAATCTTTTCATCAAACAGCAGGCGGCGAAACATGTGGACAAACCCCTGCCTTTCCCACAGATCCCGGTAGGTCTTGAACCGGACCACCCACGCCTCCCATTTCCTGTCGTCTTGAATCAAGACATCCAGATCTTCTGCCTTCAGGCCTATCAGATCGGTGGCGAGGGCGGTTCTGACGAGGGATTCATGGGTAGGCTCCACAATCCCGGCGAGCAATCTTTGCACCTCCAAAGCCTCCCGGGCCTCAAACAGATTGCCCGTGCTGTACAGGACGCTGGGGATATTCAGCGCCGAAAGGGCATCCTTCATGAGCCGGGCCTCGGCATTGGTGCGCACCAATACGGCAATATCTTCCGGGCTTAAGGGGCGCTTGCCAAGAAGCGCCCGGTGGTCTTGAGCCAATCGAAGCAATCGCGCGATCTCGGCCGCCACGGCTCGTGCAATCAACGGCCGGGCCTCGGATTTCGGTATGGGTTTTCCGGTGTCCGATGGTGTTTTAACGAACCACAGGTGAAACGGAGCCTCTGTGCGGCCGTCTATGTTGAGGGGCTCACACACAATTTTCCCAGCCGGCACAGCAGGCTGAAACCGGATCTTGCGATACAAAAACGGATTTTTTGCGCGGGCAAACAGGGTGTTGACTGCCTACAACAGCGTGGGGGTTGATCGCCAGTTGTGATCCAGCGTGTAGCGCCTGCTTACATCTTGAGCGGCCTTCATGTAGGTAAAGATGTCCGCATTCCGAAACCCGTAGATGGCCTGTTTGGGATCCCCCACGAGGAACATGACACACGATTCGTGACCGAAAATCTTTTTGAAAATATAGTATTGAACGGGGTCTGTATCCTGAAATTCGTCGATCAGCGCCGCCTGGAATCGTGTCCTGACGGTCCTGGCGAGTCGATTGCCCCTGGGGCCTTTCAGCGCATCTGACACTCTGACGAGCAAGTCATCGAAACACTGAATGTTTTTTTCTTTTTTTCTTGTTTCCAGTTCCTTTTGAACGAATTGGAACAATGAGACCCTGAGAGAAACAAGGCGGTTGTCAAAAGCCTGAATCAGGGCCGCCTGTTTTGCTTCAAGGGCGTCACACAGGTCGAAGAAGCGATGAGACGGCACGGCGCGTTCCTTTTTGACCGCTTTTTTCAGCCGGGTTGTGGTAAACTTATCAAACCCTTCGAACAGGACGGGGTTGTGCCCGTTGCTTGCCAGGTAATCGTCCATCGCCTGGATCCATCCGGGGATCCCAGCAGGCCTGTAGGTGACCCGGCTAAGGTCCCCGCTGTTTAGAAGGATGTCTTTAACCTCTTTGCGGTCGGTTTTCCACCGGCTTTTTACCTCATTAAAACACCGGATAAAGGCGTGCTCCTGGTCAGTGGTGTCGACCGGCTGGATCTCGGGGACGATCTTCAGGTATGGTAAGCTCACCCGGTTTCCACAAAGGTGGAGGAGGGACTCCGGGGTGACCTTTCGTGAAATTGCGTAGTGGATGAAAAGGGGGGAGGACTCACAGAAATGCCTGCGCCAGAAATCATAGACAATCTCGCGCAGGATATCTTGCTGATCCGTGATGATTTCCGTATCGAACAGGGAGCCGCTTTCAAAGGCGTGTTCCCGAAGCACACGCGCGCAAAATCCGTGAATGGTAAAGATTGACGCCTGATCAAATGCCCGAAGCGCTTCGGTAAGATTCCGCAGTATGTGTGTGGGGTGTTTGTACTTTTCCACCAGGCTGGCCAAAAAAGGATCGGATGCCTTTCCGGATGAAAAGGCTACCAGGGCTTGACGCACGGCGGAGCGGATGCGTTCCTTTAACTCCTGGGTGGCTGCCTCGGTAAAAGTGACCACCAGGATTCGACCTACAGGAAGACGCTTTTCTATCAGCAGCCGCAAAAAAAGTCCTGAAATGGTGTAGGTCTTCCCGGTCCCGGCCCCGGCTTCAGTCAGGTTCATTCCATCCAGGGGCACCTCAAGGAGGTCCAATCGGCCCATGACATTACCCCCGCTCATGAGGCCGCCTTTTTTTGATTGGCCATGATGGGAGACAGGATCTGTATGGCCAAGGCCGTAAATTCCGGACCAAGAGGGTCGGTTCCTTCAAAGCAGAGCTGATAATAGGGGTTCTGACGTTCTCCCGGTCGCCAGTCGTCTCCCCACCACTGTTTCCAGGCTGCAATCAAGGCTTGGTCTTCGGGCAGCTTTCTTTCTACGAGCTGGTCAGCATAGGCCCAGGAAGACTCGGAAAAAAAAGGAAGGGGCCGGGTCAGGCCGTCCCAGTAGATCTCCAGCAGTTCCTGGAGTCGTTTCCTGGCGTCGGGCAGGGGAGGGTACTGCCAGCCCACCCAGGAGCGCCCCCTGGCGGTCTTGTGGAGTCCGACAAGCATGCTGGCTCGGCACACCCTGTGTTGTTTCAGGCAGTTGAGCACCAGATGGCGAATCCACAAACTAACTCGGTCCTTTCCTTTCAGCACTGCATACCGGTATTGAACCAAACCTTTCGGCCCGACCCCGTGAAGGTGTCCCGTGATTCGAAACCCGCCCATATCGAGGTCCACGGCCAAGGGTGCTGGCAGCGGAACCGGGATGTACGGGGCTGTTTGTTCCGAAAAGCGTTCAATGGCCTGGCTGATGCTATCATAAAGGCACGTGCCCACCGTACCGTGGGGCAGTTGTCCGGCCGCCCACACTACTCGGCGGAACCCTTTCAGGTCCTGTGCAGACAAAGATCTTTCCAGCAGGGCCTGCTCGAGGTGATATCGATCCAGGCCTGTCACACTGAAGGCCTCTGCATCTTCCAGTATCGGCCCCTGGGGATCGAGATAGATCCCCAGGCGTCGATTCATGAGAAATCGAGCGGGATTGCCGAAGAACTGACAAAGATCACCGACACTGACGTGCTTCCAACGCGTCTCCGGTGTGGAAATTCCCTTTGAGATAAAAGGGCCGTTTTGATGTGGGCCTTCCAGGAGGGCCTGGGCGGCATGTTTGTATTGTTCGCAGTAGCTGAACAGCTTGGCATCCTTGCTGAAATAGACGGGGCTAAACGGCTGGAGCCGATGCTTGGTTATAAGATGGTCTACAATGGCGCAACCGGGAATTTCAAAACCTTGTTCGATGTAATCCATGAGTTCGCTGACCAGCACCGAGGGGGGAATCGGAGTGTTGTCCTGAATGTCTTGTCCCACGTAGCTGATGTGAAGCCGGCTCCTGGCGGAAAGTAAAGACTCAAGAAACAAATACCGGTCATCATCGCGCCGGGATCGGTCGCCAGGTCTCGGGTGCCGTGCGATCAGATCGAAACCCAGCTGGCGGGATTCTCTGGGGTAAGCATCTGCATTCATGCCGACCAGACAAATGACCTTAAATGGGATGCTTCGCATGGGCAGCATGGCGCAAAAGGTAATCCCACCGGCCATAAATCCGAATCCCACGCTTTCAGTTTCCAAGCAACGGGTCAGATAGGCCTTGATGACACTGATATCCACCAGTGCATGGAAGTCGGCGTCTTGTTCCATCTCGCCCAGAGCCAGGACCGTGTTTCGAAGTAACGGGTGTTCATCTGCGCTGTCATCGTCCGTGTCAAGGAAGGTGTCAATGATTTGACTGAGGGTGCGGGACCAGGAGGCGAGCGATCGAGGCTCAGCCAAGGGCCGGATCAGGGTGACGAGACGATCCACGAAGTCCATGAACCTTCCCAGAATCAGGGTATCCGCCCCTTCGATGGGATCATAGGGAAGAATGTCCTGAAAGGCATGTTCTCCATGCCCGGGCAAGGCATAGCCCAGAATTAGTCGCTCAAGGCCCGCTGCCCATGTATTTTCCCGTGTCGCCGGTAGCCCAAGATCCTTTCGGTTCTCAGCGTCGATACCCCATCGAATGCGTGTTTCCGCGATCCAGGTGCGGATTTTTTCCAGGTCGGGCTCCGACAAAGAGAACCTGGCGCGCACCGGGGCCGATTCGAGCACGGCCATGACTTCAGAGGCCTTGAAACGGGTGCCGCAAAGTTCCAGCAGGGACAAAAATGCCTCGACCACCGGGCTTTCGCGGCGCGCACTGCGATCTGCGAGGTTAAATGGGAATCGGCGGGCCTTGTTGACGGGCACGTCAAAAACCGCTCCGATATAAGGGGCATAGGCCTCGATGTCCGGGGTCATGACGAGCACATCTTTGGGTTCAAGGTCCGGATCCTGTTCAAACATATGAAGAAGTTGGTCATAAAGGACTTCGATTTCCCGCATCGGGCTGTGACACACGTGTATCCGGATGGATTCGTCTTCGGCACGGATTACCCGCTTTCCCGTGCCCGAGACGCCTGCCTCTTGGAGGTTGAGGATATCGCTTTGGATTAATGAAAGAAGGGTCCCGTCAGTCGGGTCTTCAAAAAGTGAACTTTCCTCACAAGGAAATTCATTGACCAAATCGAAAAAGTCCCGTCCCATTTTACCCATGGAGGCGAGCAGGCTGTTGCCCTTTTCCAGATAAAGGTCCTCCAGGGCCATATCTTTACCCCCTGTTCGGTCAGTGGCCCGTCTTATTTCCCACTCCGAGACGATGTCGCCCCAATATTGGCGGCAAGGATTCATCAAAAAGAGAAAGACTTCCGTCATGTGTGACACGGCTGCAAGCACCTCCATATGGAAGCGCGGCAAAACAGAAATGCCAAAGACGGAAACCCTGGCCGGTAATCCGCTCGAAGGACTGGGTTTCCGTTTCACGGTATCAAAGAATGCCTTGGCCCTGGCTGGCCGATGTTCCTTTTCCAGATCTTTGACCACTGCCCGCCAGAGCACTGCCTGCCAGTGATGGTCAAGTCCTTCTTGCCACCGGAGGACCATCTCCGGCCGATAGGTCAGATATTGATCAAAGGTGTGGGCAACCTGGGTGGCCAGCTGGAAGGTTTTGAGAGGCTTTGGATGGGTACCCAGGTAATGGTTCAAGGATTCGAATTCTTCTCTTTTGACCAGGGTGGGAAGGAGCGCCAGGATTTTCCAAGTCATCGTATTTGGAGAAAACGCCCTGTCCGACAGAGGAAGGTGAAGTACCTTTGAGAAAACGTCATCAACAAAGGCATTCGGAAAAGGAAAGCACACATTTGCGCAGATGCCGTGGCGCTTGGCCAGCTCGGCAGATACCCAGCGTTCCATGCCCCTGCTTTGCACGATGATGATTTCCTGGTTCATGGGAGAGGCCGGGGCTTCACTCAGCACGGAAGCCAGGGCCTCAGCAAGAATTTCCAGGCGGTTGCTGGTGAATATCTTAAAGGAAGGTGTGGGAGGCCAGTCCTGCGTCGACAACCTTATTCTGTCCCTACAAAATCAAAGCTTGGTGAAAAAACCGGGGGGTATTCGTATCTTTTCTTTGGAAGGCACCTGTGCTGTGCCGATACCGGCAGCTCCGGAGCCGGGGTCGGTATCTCATCCTCATCGAAAACATACCCGGGGTTTACCCGTGTGACCACCGGCCCAGACTTCTGCCAATTGAAACATAACCATTGCTTCTAAAACGTCAAGTGTGACGGCTTCGTAAAAAGTCCATCTGCAAAATTTATCACGTGTTGTTTTCAAGGCGTCAAGCCGGAAAGCACGAAGGTACGAAAGCCTTATTGGACCCTTTCAGGGGCCGGTTGACAGCTTTTACACCGGAGTAATCTCCCGCCCAAAGATATGATCCACAATCGCTGCCTTGATCTCGGCGGTGGGATGCCAACGGAACTCGTGTTCGTAACGTCTCTTGGCAAAAAGATGTCGGGCATCGATCACCGGTCCGGAGCGCTTCTGCGGCCCGGCCGGGGGCGCCACCTCCAGGGCCATTCGGGTTTCACGTTCCCGTTCCTCAATGTCGATGCGACCGGAGGCATCAAAGCGAAGAAACGAATACACGATGCGGCTGATCGCGATAGGTCTGTGATGTCCCATCTCTACCACAACCACCGCACACCGGATCCTTTGGCCTGCGAACTCCGGAACACGTTCTCCGGGATCTCCTCGAAGCAGCCGTTCGTATCGGGCTCTCGGAAAGGCCTGAATGGTGTCGTCATGATTGATTAAAAAAATCTTCAGGCTCGTCCCCATCGATCTCCCTCACGTGGTCCGGCCGTGCTACTTCTTGTGCCGGACACAACCCAGCCCAACCGCTACAGGCGCGAAGTGAGTCATGATTTGGGGCCGGACTCTTCATCTGAGACCTTTCCCCATACCGGATCATTCCCAAAACGTTCGAACCACCAGTCGGTTTCCGAGACGTGATATTCCACATCTTCCTTGGTAAAAGAAAACCGGTAGCGTTTGCAGTAATCCATCATGGTCTTATAGGCCGACACGATCCTTGCGGTCATTTCTTCACACCGGGCCTTGGGCTTATCACAGGTGTCCGGATGCCATCGCATCAACTGATCCCTGTAGTTTGCCTTGATTTCTTCAATCGTGGCACGTTCGGGAAGGTTGAGCACCTGTCTTGCTCTGGTGAGTCGCTCATATCTGCTCATGGAGCCTCACTTGACTCGGCCTAACAGGCCTTTTTGCCGCCCCGACATCAGGGTTTCGGCTGGGGTCGGGGCGTTCTTGCCTTCCTGATACCGTCTGTTTACCTGTTGGTCACTGGTTTCAGCGATACGCAAACGCCATCCCGGCGCCCGTTCTGATCGTGTGCTTGCCAAGTCCTTGCCTTATACCACAAATCGTCCAAAAGGCCTACCCATTTGGTGTCGGCCGTTTTCGAGACACGATTTGACACAAGCTGCTACCTCAGGCTTCTAATAGATTTTCAAATCGGGCTGTGTTATGAATAAATATAACCGCCGTACGCGGATTGCCTGACGGTATGTGTGGATTGGAGTACCATGAGATCGGATGAACATGAGGTGGCGGAGGAGCCCCAAAAACAAGATGGCCGAAAAGAAGATGTGGAGCGGCAACTCCATAAGCTCCGTCGGCGCCTGGATGGAATCGACGACAAGATTGTCGCACTTCTTTCCGAACGTCAAACGGAAGTAGAACAAATTATCGCATTTAAGAAGGCGCACAGTCTCCCCGTTTATCATCCGGCCCGGGAGGAAAACCTGATCTCACGCCTGCGCCAACAGGGGCGTAAGGTAGGTCTTGATCCCGATTTTGTGGAAGAGCTGTACCGGCGCGTACTCCGGCAATCGCGGGTGGAACAGACGGCCCATATGGCCCGTCGGGGTGTTCGTGCCGGGGCTACCGTGGTAAGCGTGGGCGGAAACGGCGCAATGGGGCGATACTTTTGTCGGTGGTTCGCCGATGCCGGCTATCGGATCCGCGTCCTGGGAAGACAGGACTGGTCCGAGGCCGACGCGCGTTGCAAAGACGCGGATCTGGCGCTGGTCAGCGTGCCCATTGAGGTTACCACCGAAGTAATTGCAAGGCTCGGTCCTTACCTTCCTATTGAATGTGTCCTGGCCGATGTTACCAGTATCAAGGGCCCTCCGTTGGAGGCGATGCTGCAAGCCCACAATGGGCCGGTCGTCGGATTGCACCCGTTGTTCGGGCCGACCACCTCTACGTTGGACAAGCAAATCGTGGTGGCCACGCCCGGTCGGAACGCCTCTTCGTGTCAATGGTTGCTTGACCAGTTTGCGGCTTGGGGCAGTATTGTGATTCAGGCCGATGCAGGGGAACACGATGACATCATGGGGGTGGTCCAGGCGTTAAGGCACTTTGCCACGTTTGCGTTCGGGCAGTTTCTGCGCCTCAAAGATATCGACCTTCATCGCACGCTGGATTTTTCCAGCCCGATCTACAGGCTTGAACTGGTGATGGTGGGCAGGCTCTTTGCACAAGATCCCTCTCTGTATGCTGAAATTATCTTTGCGTCGCCCGAAAGGCGGGCCTTGATCAAAGACTACGTGCGTTGTCTCAATGATAACCTGACGATGCTTGGACGGGGTGACAAGGCCCTGTTTTGCGAGGAGTTCAAAAAGAGCGCCAAGTGGTTCGCCTCATTCAGCGAGCAGGCCATTCGAGAAAGTTCCTACCTGATCGATAAGCTCATTGAGCGGTTCTAATTTCAAGCTTTTCGTCCAAGATGCCGATACCAAAAAACAGGCAGCGAACCTGAACCCTGAAATTGCAACGTCAGGGTGAGGTCCCCAGGAGCCTTTTTTAAGCAGGGCTGTCGGAGATTCATTGTAATGCTGCTCATCGGCGTTTAATTAAGCGCCGAGAGCTTTGCACAACCTACACTTGGCAGTCAGGTCGTCTTCCCTCAAGGCGATATGATCCAGGCCGAGCCCGCCTGAGGCGGGCCGTGCCAGTCCATTAGCATATCGCCTTTCGGCAAAACGACCTGACTGCTGAAGCGGCCGAGCGCGCAAAATGTTGCCCTGTAAGCGAGAGCAACGAGTTTTGCAAAGGTCTCGCGCCGGGATCCGGTTTTTGGGCGGGGCGTTTGAAATGATGCCTGTCGATTTTTTTGTGTTGATCGGATTGGTGCTCGTTGCAGCGATATGTACCGTGATCATCGATTCACGAAACACCCGTGATTAATGGGGGGCTGTGCGATGGAACTGATTACGGACATCTTGTCGATGGTGCTGGCTTTTGTTCTTGGGGGCGTAGTCGCCTACTACCTGGAAATGCTGAGGTTCAAGGGGTGGCTGTAGGCCCGGGTGTTTTTCTGATTACGTTCGCGTTAGAAAGCCGATATACCCCTTCACCGAATTCGACAAGAAGTACCGTTCCCGCGTTTGAACGGACTGGGGCATCGAGGAGAACGCCCTGAGATTCGGGTCTTCTTCCAGAAGGCGTTCAATGCACCGGCCGACCAGGTTGTCGGATTCGGATGAAATCGTTTTTGCGATAATTTCCTTCCACCTAAAAACCTGTTCCCGAAATCGGTCCAGCATGACATGTGAGCTTTGAGCCTTCCCCCAATGGGCATAACACAAGGCCGAATCTTCAAGCGACTTCAGGCGCTCCAGCGTTTGAACAAAGACGTCAAAGAAAAATCTGGGTGGGGTGGCGGGACGCAGGTAATCGGAATCTCCGAGGTTGTAGTAGTTTCCGGCCGCCTCTCCGGCAAACAGGTGACCGTTAAAGAAAAAACTCAGGTGGTGGGCCGCATGGCCGGGCGTGTCGATCACCTCCAAGCCTTTGATTTGAAGAGCTTGAGGAGGAATCAACCGATCCGCATCTACCGGACCAGGCCTGCCAAAGGCTTCGGCGATTTTTCCAAGGACATGGCGGCTTCCTTCCCATAGCCTCGTAGGATCAGCCAGGTGTTTGACGGCCTTCTCATGACAGACCGCCCGGGCCTCCGGGAACCGTTTCATGCAGGCGGAAAGCCCCCCGGCATGGTCGATATGAATGTGGGTCAAGAGGAAATAGTCCACTTGGTGGATGCCGAGCTCCTCGAGAGCGTCGAACAGCTGGGATACGCTGTTTGCAGGCCCGACATCCACGACAAGATTCAGATCTCCCCGGCAGGCCCATGAACCGATGAACCGGTTAAAGCCCGGGATATCTTGTGGGATCTCAAGCAGGGTACAGGAGGTGTTGGTTTCGGGCATGGTCCGGTTATAAAAGGCAAGGTTGGGCTCGGGCTCACTGCGGGCTTGGCGTGCACTTGCTGTGAAGCCCGGGATTTTTTCAAGGAGTCGCCCTTATCCCTCTACCTTTAGAAGCATTCTGGCAACCTCAATATCATAAGCCCGGCCCGGGTCGAAGTTTTTCCCCTCGTACATGGCCGTGGCCTGTTCTACAGCCTCGTAAGGGACCCATCCGTGTTCCTCCCACAGTTTTTCGTCGTCTGTACTCCACAATCTAAACCAGATGGTCCCCTCGTCTTTGCGGACATACATTCGCACCCGCTTGTTCTGTGGGAACGGATGATAATATAAGCCTCGTTCGTCTTTCATGGCAATATACGTTGTTCCCCTGGCTACTAGACAATCGGGTCGCCTTCCCTCAAGGCCATATGATCCACACCGAACCCGCCTTAGGCGGGCCGTGCCCCGCCTAAGGTGGAATCGGCATATCGCCCGGGAAAACAGCCCGACTGACGACAGGGGGGTTGTACAAAAGCTCTCAACCAAACCCGTGTGGTCCCGGGGGCGGATACTATTTTTCCCGCTGCCCCGCCATGGCCTGTTCGATTGCCATACGGGTCTTGGTCACGTACTCCCTTTGAAGGTCTGTGGTGGCGTTGGCATAGGCTCTGTCCAGGTAGGTCCTGGCCATGCGAAGGTCCGGCAGTGAGCCTTTGGCCATGGCCACATCGGCCCTGTGGATGGCCATCGCAAAATCAATACCCTTCAAGCGACGTACGACCCGGGCCTGAAGTTGCTTTGTCGGGGCAAACACGGCAGCATCTCTGAGTTGAGTCTTCATCTTAGCGATATCAGGCCCCGCAGGCCTGTCCAGCTGTGCGTCTGCATCGTCCAGAAAGTACCCGAAAAGGATCGGAGAGACTTCCGCTTTGGTATAGGATTGCCGAAGCGGGTTGGGAACCTTGGCGCCGTTGAGCTTGTACACCAACTCCTTGCCTGCTGGAGCAAATTTTCCTCTCCAGACCTCCAGGCCACCGTCCACGGGTTTGAGATAAAACTTGTTCCGGTTTGAAAGACTGGCCCCCACAATCAAGGCCAGCAACAGGGCCACCGCACCAATGCCCCAGCGCATCATCTTGCTACCCGTGTCTGTCCGGATCGGGGTGGCGGCAGCAGGCGGCTCTACGGGCCGTGCAGGCTCTACAGGCCCTGAAACGGTTTCAGGCTGCTTCGGCTCGGGTTCCCTGGCAGGCCCTTCAGCCTTCAGGTCAAAGGTCTTGAACAACAGGGACCGGATCTTTTCCAGATCCCTTGCGTCGTATCCGGACACAAAAGGGGGGGCATCCGGGATCAAGGGCGTTGTCTTTTGGACTGAGACCGGCTGGATGTTTGCAGCAACCTCAAATTTCTGAAACAAGAGTTCTTTCAGAGAGGGCTTTTTTGGAGCGGGTTTTCGGGTTGTTTTCTTGACCGCGGTTTTTGCTTTCGCCTTGACTGCGGGGGCCTTTTTCGCAGCGGATGCTTTCTTGGGGCTCGTTTTTTTGGAGGCGGTCTTTTTGGCCGGGGGCTTCCGGTCAGGCTTGGCAGTCTTTGTTGCCGCCGCTTTTTTTGAAGCACCGGCTTTCAAATCGAAGGTCTTAAAGAGCAGGGCGCGAACTCTCTCAGCTTCCTTCTTCCCATAGCCGGAAACAAAAGGTGGTGCTTTCGGGATCTTAATCGCTGGCTTTTTGACCTTGACGGGTTTTTGGGACTTTTTAGCCGCCCCGATCGTAAACTGCTTAAGGAGCAGTTTTTTTAGGGAAGGCTTTTTTGGAGCGGGTTTTCGGGTTGTTTTCTTGACCGCGGTTTTTGCTTTCGCCTTAACCGCGGGGGCCTTTTTCGCAGCGGATGCTTTCTTGGGGCCCGTTTTTTTGGATACGGCCTTCTTGGAGGCAGAAGCCTTGACGGCCTTTTTCGCGGTGGGTTTCTTTTTTACCGCCGTCTTTTTTTTGGTCGTGGATGCAAGCAGCGTTTTTCGTCCCATGAAATTCCTCCGAAACCGTGAGATTACAGACCATGGTGCCTGAAAAAGGGGCCCTTGCCCGCGGGCCGGGAAAGGCCAATGGATCGTTTCCCTATACAAAATTCAAGTCTTGTTGTAAAGGCATTTCAGCGGGCCGGTCAGGTTGCACATGTTACCCCCTTAAGAAACTCGCTTCAAATTCCAGAGCCCGTAGGTCAGGTAATCCGCCATAGACGGATTACCTGACGGTTTGAAGGTCGCACGGATGATTGTCAGGGAACTTGTCCGCCTGTGGCGGACTCGGGCCCTGATTTACTGGTTTGTTTCCTCTGTGATCTTTGTATGCTCGAGCGAGCGATAAGCCCTTCGTATTTTTTTGAAGACAGGCAGGAGGCCAAAGTGGGAGACGCCGAGCGTTTTGAAGCCGTTTGCCGCGCCATGGGAGACCCGGCATTTTATCCTCATCCGGTACTGAAACTGGAGCGTCGCGAGACGCATATCTCTGTGGTCTTTTTGACGGGAGAATGGGTATACAAGATCAAGAAGCCGGTTGCGCTGGGATTTCTTGACTTTCGCAACCTGGAAGATCGGCGGCGGTTTTGTGAGCGAGAGCTGAGCCTGAATCGGCGTCTGAGCCGTGGGGTTTACCAAGACGTGGTTGCTGTACGTGAAAGCGATGGCAACGGTTTTACGTTACATGGACGCGGGCGCATCGTGGAATACGCGGTCAAGATGAGGCAGCTTCCGGAAGCGTCGAGCCTGGAGCAATGTCTCATCAAAGAGGCAAAGGTCGGCCTCCAGGATATGCGGGATTTGGGTCGCAGGCTGGCTGCCTTTTACAAGACCGGCCAGCGCGATGTTGAAATTGACCGGTATGGGAGGCGAGATATCATCGCGTTTAATATGGAAGAAAATTTCCGACAGTTGGAGCCGGTCGCCCGGGACCTTTTGGACCTCGAACGGTGGGAGTTCCTCTGTCAGGTGAGCCGAACCTTTCTGGAGCATCACTATGATTTGTTTGAGCACCGTATCAAGGCGGGGCGGGTTTGCGATGGTCATGGAGACTTGCGGGCGGATCACATCTATTTTTACGACGGGGTTCAAATTATCGATTGTATTGAGTTCAATGATCGGTTCCGGTATGGAGATGCGGTATCCGACCTGGCCTTTCTCCATATGGATCTGGAACACCTGAACCGTCCGGCGTGGAGCGGAGCCCTTCTGGCAGGCTATGTTGAAGAGGCTCAAGACCCTGAGCTGTATGCCTTGATTGACTTTTATGCGACTTATCGTGCGATTGTGCGACTCAAGGTGACAGCGCTCCGACTCCAGCAGGTGCGCCAGGCTCAACGGGAGTCGCTGGCCCAAGAGGCAAGACGCTACATGGCGCAGGCCTATCGGTATGCCATGCAGTTCGGCCGAGCCACGCTTTGGGTGTTTTGCGGTTTGCCAGCCACCGGCAAGTCTCACCTGGCAAAGATGGTTTCAGAAGCACTCTGGATTCCGGTGTTTCAATCGGACCGGGTCCGCAAGCAAAGCGGCTTTGGACGTCCCGACGTGGTAGGTTACGCTCAAGGGCCATATCGCCCGGGTATGCGCCAGCAGGTCTACGCGCACATGCTCGGTCTGGCCCAGGACATGTTAAAGGCAGGTCGTTCGGCCATTTTGGATGCCACCTTTTCACGTAGAGGATGGCGGCAAAGTGCGCGCCAACTGGCGATAGATTGGGACGCAAACCTTGTTTTTGTAGAATGCGTGTGTCCTGAAGAAACAATTCGTTCCAGGCTGAAAAAAAGGGCGAAAGAATTCGGCCTGTCGGATGCTCGGCTGGAACATTTACCGCAGATGATGGCAGAATTTGAACCGGTTGTCGAACCGGAACCGCAATATCACCTTGTGATCCAGACGGAACAACCGGCGAACCGGGCGTTGACTGAGCTGCTTTCCCAGGGCTATGACCGGAGGCGGCGCCAAGTAAGCGATCGGATCGCTCGGGGGTGAATCCGTGCTCAGTGTTGTTTGTGCAACGTTAGGTTGGAGACTACCCCACAAACGGCCGGCGTAAAATGGTATCCTTGAGCCAGTGTCGGTCGTCCTTGTTCGGATACTGGAGGTTGTAGTGCAGGCCCCGACTTTCTTTTCTTAAAGAGGCACTTTGGATGATGAGGTGGGCCACAACAGCGATATTGCGCAATTCGATCAGATCCGGGGTGACCTTAAAGTTCCAATAATACTGATGAATTTCTTCTTCGATCATTTCAATGCGGTTCTTGGCGCGAAGCAAGCGCTTGTTGGATCGCACGATGCCCACATAGTTCCACATCAGTCGCCGAATCTCATCCCAGTTATGAGACACCACGATGGCTTCATCGCTGTCTGTGGTGCCCATGGGGTCCCATGGAGGTACTTCCGGACAAAAGTCCAGGGTCTTTTTTTCCAGATGGGCCTTAGCATGCGTGGCCGCACGATGGGCATAGACCACGGCCTCAAGAAGTGAATTGCTGGCAAGCCGGTTGGCGCCGTGAAGCCCGGTACAAGCGGTTTCGCCGATCGCGTAAAGCCGTTCCACGTCCGATCTGCCGTCGATGTCTACCAGGACACCGCCACACATGTAATGGGCGGCAGGCACCACCGGGATGGGCTCCTTGGTTATGTCGATTCCCAGGGAGAGGCATTTTTCATAGATATTTGGAAATCGCGCCTGGACGATATCTGAATCCTTGTGGGTGATGTCCAGAAACACACTATCATCGCCGCTCTTTTTCAACTCGTTGTCGATCGCCCGGGCGACTACATCCCGGCACGCGAGGTCCTTCTTGGAATCATAATCCTCCATGAAACGCCTGCCGCGGGCGTCTATCAAGATACCCCCGGCTCCCCGGACCGCCTCGGAAATCAGAAAATTCTTGGCCTCCGGGTGATAAAGACAGGTGGGATGAAATTGGACAAATTCCAGATTACCCACCAGGGCCCCGGCCCGATAGGCCATGGCAATACCGTCGCCGGTGGCGATATCTGGATTACTCGTATATAGATATACCTTGCCGGTGCCGCCAGTCGCCAGCACGGTGATTTTGGCCCGGAAGGTGTGGACCTCTCCGTTTCCAGTGTCCAGGACATAGGCCCCGCAGCAGACATCTTCGTGGGCGGCAGTCACGGTACCCCGCTTCATTCTCATAGAGTAGGTGATTAAATCGACGGCAATATGGTTTTCAAAAAAACCGATATGAGGATTTCTTCGCGCCTGGTCCAGCAAGGCCTGTTCAATAACGCGACCGGTAAAATCTCCGGCATGGGCGATTCGTTTCTGGGAGTGTCCGCCTTCAAGGACCAGGTCCAGCTCGTCGTTGTCGGCGCTTCGGCGCGTGAAGGCAACGCCCCAGTCCATCAGTTCCCGGATCCTGGAAGGCCCGTCCCTGATTACCATCTCAACCACGTTCTGTCGGCACAATCCGTCTCCGGCTGCGAGCGTATCCTGGACATGCAGATCAAAAGAGTCATATCTTCCCAAAACCGACGCGATGCCGCCCTGGGCATAGTTGGTGCTGGTCTCTACAGCTTCCTTTTTGGTGACAATTGCTACCCGGCCGGCATCAGCCACCTTGAGAGCGAAGCTCAACCCGGCGATTCCGCTTCCAATGATGAGAAAATCAATGTCGTATTGCATCAATGTGTATCCGATGACGGGTTAACACACAGTTCAACCCGTGGGGAAGGGGCAGTGGAAAAGGCGAACTTTGGCTTTCGAGCAATCATGTCGCGGCCACGCACGACTATAACAGAGAGGATCGACGCTTGGGTCTCCTGGAGGCGTAGCCGATGATGAAACCGACCAGGATAATGCTGGCACCTGCCACAAACCAGCGCAATGTTTGGCTGTTACGGAGTTTTTGCAATTCCTTTTCGAGAGATTCAACCTGACTGGTCTTGGTGTTCAACTCCCGGCTTGCCTTTTCATAAGATGCCTTAAGGGCCAGGAAGTCTTTTGATTCCGTTTTGAGCATTTCGTAATCACGCTCCAATGCCTTGCTCCTAGTCGTCTGTTGGGCCAGGGCGGATTCCAATTCTTTACGCAGTTTCGAAAGCCGGGCGTTTTCTTGCTGAAGGGTCTTGACCCGGTTCTGCAGGGTGTCAGTCTTCTTTTTTAAGGTTGCAATTACCTCGTTCTTCGGAGGGCCGGGCACCAGGAATTGAGACAGCATCCAGCCCTCCTTGCCGTTGGCCAGCCTGACTTTTACCCACTCGTCCACGCGCTGTTCATCCGGGACTTCCACGATCTCCACGGCCGTGCCGGACCTGGGCATGGCAATGATTTTGTTTGTCATGGCGGGACCTGTTCGCACCATGACTTCGAACACATCCGTGACGTACATGGTCTTGGCGTACACCGTGGACGTTATGAGCAGAATACAACCGAACAATACGCCCGCATATTTCACGCCTGCATACCTCATCGTGCACCCTTTCAATTTCACCCGGGCCGATCTCAAGACGGTGTTTTTCCGAAAAAACGGAAAAACAGCATTACCCCCGCTGGCAAAGACATTATAATGTTTCGTATTCCTAATGAATAAATTTGAGGATGTCAATAATTTCTTTGAAATCAAGACAGTAACGTGTTATATAAAAATTGTGGAGGAATGGGCAACATGATTGTCTATGATCTTGCCTGCGGGCAGGGACACACGTTTGAAGGGTGGTTTGAGGACCTGAAGGCCTATGAGGAACAGCGGCGAGACGGCCTCATTGCCTGCCCAGTGTGTAATGACACCTGTGTCAAGATCATTCCGTCGACCTTCGGCATCAAGACAGGGGCCTCCAAGCCATCCCCGGACAGCCAGGATTCCACCACTACGCCGCAAGTTACACCGGAAGCATTTATGAATTTTCTGGAGAAAAACTTTGAGGACGTGGGCCATAAGTTTGCGCAAGAGGCCCTGAAGATGCACTACGATGTTTCGGAAAAAAGAAATATTCGGGGAACCAGCACCCCGTCGGAGGAAAAAATGCTGGAAGAAGAAGGCATCAAGTTCTTTAAGTTTCCCGTCCCCCGTATGGATTCCTGATTACTGAAGGCGATCCGCCAGCCTTGTCATGCGTTGCTGCGGTCGGTCGTTCTTGATGGCAATGGCCAGCGCCTTTTTGGTGCCGATGAGGACCACCAGTCTCTTGGCCCGTGTGATTCCCGTATAGATGAGGTTCCTCTGCAGGAGCACGAAATGCTGTGTCATCACTGGAAAGACGACGGCCTCATATTCGCAACCCTGTGATTTGTGGACGGATACAGCGTATGCCAGGACCAGCTCATCAAGTTCGGTAAAATCGTAATCCACGATCATGCCATCATAATTGACGCTTAGCTCGCCGCTTTCTGCATCAATACGCACGATGATGCCGATGTCGCCGTTAAATACCTCTTTGGCGTAGTTGTTGCGAATTTGCATAACCTTATCCCCCTGCCTGAAGGCACGGCCCATGCGTTCCACAATGTGCCCGGAGGGGTTCAGGGTCTCCTGAAGCACCCGGTTCAGATTGGCTGTTCCCACGACGCCTTTGTGCATGGGGGTAAGCACCTGGATATCCGTCATGGGATTTAAGTTGAAACGGCGTGGGATACGAACCGCACATAACTCCTGAATGGTGGCGATCACCTTGTCGGGGTCGCCTTGCTCAATAAAGTAAAAATCTTGCAAGCCGTGGTCGTTGGCTGGCGGTATACTCGGGAAGTACCCCTCGTTGATCTGGTGGGCGTTGATTACGATCAGGCTTTCCCGGGCCTGTCTGAAGATCTCAGTTAGATACACGGCCGGAACCCGGCTGGATTCCAGCATATCCCGCAAGACGTTTCCAGGACCCACCGGCGGCAACTGGTTGATATCGCCGACCAGCACCAGCACCGCCGATGCCGGGAGCGCTTTGACTAGGTGATACATCAAAAAGACGTCCACCATGGATGCTTCGTCTACGATGACGACGTCTGCGTCCAGGGGGTTGTCCTCATTTTTTTGGAATCCGCCACTTCGGAAGTTGAACGCCAGCAGGCGATGAATCGTCTTGGCTTCCCGTCCGGTAACTTCTGAAAGTCGTTTGGCCGCCCGCCCGGTGGGGGCGGCAAGCAGGATGTGTTTCCCGGTCGCTTCAAACACGGCAAGCATTGCCCTGACCAGGGTGGTTTTTCCTGTGCCGGGCCCTCCGGTGACAATCGAAATTTTGGACGAAAGAACGGTCTCTAAGGCCTGTTGCTGTTCGTCGGACAGGGCAATGGCCAACCTCTTATGGACGAGTTTCAACAGCTTGTCTCTGTGCGGCAGCGCCGATTTGAAGGGTACGGAAAGCAGGGCCTTGAGACGATGGGCCAGTCCTTTTTCCGCGGCATGGAAGGCCTTGAGATAGACACATGTCTTGGACTCACGGTCCGGGGCAGCTCCGTTGATGTTTTCAACGACGATTTTCCCCTCTGCACATAGGTTGTCAAAGGCCTTTTTCAGGATATCGGACCCGATACCGAGAAGGTCTCTCGCCTGAGCCATGAGATCTTCGTAGATGACATAGCAGTGGCCGTTTTCGCACATTTTGCCAAGGACATGCTCGATGCCCGCCTCGGCACGCATCAACGAGTCCCTGGGAACGCCGACTTTTTCAGCAATGTTATCGGCGATGACGAACCCGATGCCGAAGACATCCGCAGTCAACTGATACGGGTTTTGGCGCACGACCTGAATCGCCCTTGATCCATATTGCTTGAATATCTTCGCGCTGTAGCCCGTGATGACGCCGTGACCCTGAAGGAAGACCATGACGTCACAAATTTCCCGGTGGTCTTCCCAGGCCTTACGGATCATCTTGAGGCGTTTTTCGCCGATGCCGTCCACGGTCAGCAGTTTTTTGGGTTGGGCCTCGATCACATCGAGGGTTTTGTCGCCGAACTGT
>JAFDGP010000243.1 GCA_019309245.1 Deltaproteobacteria bacterium
ATATCATCGGCTATTCCGGCGCTACCGGGATGGCCGGCGGAGATCATCTGCATTATGCTATGTTAATCCATGATACATTTGTGAATCCGGTGGAGTGGTGGGATTCCGCGTGGATCAAAAACCATATTACGGACAAGCTCAAAAGGGTCGCCCAACACATCGGAACCGACAAAAAGGAGGCGAATCCGTGAAACGCCACAAGGTCCAGAAAACAATCCAGGAGATTAACGAAAAGATCAGAAATGGGAAAGTCGTGGTGGTGACCGCTGAGGAAATTATTGACATCGTCAAGGACAAGGGTCCGGTCAAGGCCGCCCGACAGGTCGATGTGGTCACCACAGGCACCTTTTCTCCCATGTGTTCCTCAGGGGCCTTTATCAATTTCGGGCATGCCGTACCCGGCATCAAGGCCGCAAGGGTCTGGCTGAACAATGTGCCGGCCTACGCCGGGCTGGCTGCTGTAGATTGTTTTATCGGCGCCACCGAGCTATGTGAAGAAGACCCTATGAATAAGGTCCACCCGGGAGAATTCAAGTACGGGGGTGGGCACGTCATTGAAGATCTCGTTGCGGGAAAAACCGTTCATCTTCAAGCCACTGCTTACGGAACGGATTGTTACCCCAGCCGAGAGTTTGAGAAGGACATCACCCTAAAAAAGCTGCCCATGGCCATGTTGTGTAACCCCAGAAATGGATATCAGAATTATAACTGCGCAGTCAACATGAGCGACCGAACCATCTACACGTATATGGGAACCTTGCGGCCCCATTTGGGAAACGCCAACTATTGCAGCGCGGGGCAACTGAGCCCATTGATGAATGACCCCTATTACAGAACGATCGGTTTAGGGACAAGGATTTTCCTCGGCGGAGGACTGGGCTATGTGACATGGCACGGAACGCAGCACAAACCCAAGGTAAAAAGAACGAAAAAAGGCGTTCCCATGAGTCCCGCCGGAACCCTCTGGGTCATGGGAGACCTCAAGAAGATGAGCCACAAGTGGCTCATGGGCGTGAGCATACAAGGCTACGGGTGCTCCCTGGCCGTGGGAGTGGGGGTTCCGATTCCAATTCTCAACGAAGAAATCGTGCAATACACAGCTGTCTCCGATGCCGAAATTTTTACTCAGATAGTGGACTACGGCCGGGACTATCCCAACGGGGTCGCCAAAAGCTACGGCACTGTCAGTTACGAAGAGCTAAAAAGCGGCACCATTCGGATTGAACACCAAGATGTCCCGACAGCCCCGCTGTCAAGTGTGGTTCGAGCCAGAGAGATCGCCGAAATCCTGAAGCAGTGGATCCAAAAAGGAAAATTCTTTCTTGGAGAACCTCAGGAACCCATCCCTGCGTCATGATTTCAGAGAAAGGAAGGCATCAGATTGAAAGAAGAAATACCCTCCGGGTCCGTACGGCCCCGAAAAAGTGTATTCCGGGAATATCTGGAAGCCATCTTGGTGGCTGTCGTCCTGGCCCTGTTCATCAGGACCTTTGTGGTACAGGCTTTCAAGATTCCATCCGGCTCCATGAAGCCCACCCTGCTGGTGGGAGACCATATTTTGGTCAATAAGTTCATATACGGTGTCAAAATCCCCTTCGTGAACAAAACCCTTATCCCGATCACAGACCCAAAACGCGGGGACGTGGTAGTGTTTAAGTTCCCGGAAGACCCTAAGAAGGACTTTATCAAACGGGTGATCGGAATTGGCGGGGATGTGGTGGAAGTCCGTAACAAGAAGGTCTATCTCAACCACAAACCCATGAATGACCCCTATGGCACCTACACGGATCCCCATGTGATTCCGGCCTTATCCCGGCCGCGGGACAACTTCGGCCCGGTCACCGTACCGGACCATGCCCTGTTTGTCATGGGCGACAACCGCGACCACAGCTACGACAGCCGGTTCTGGAAATTCGTGGATTTATCAAAGGTCAAAGGCAAGGCCTTCCTGATCTATTGGTCGTGGGACAGAAACAAGCCGGGGGTCCGCTGGAACCGCATCGGGCACCTGATCCATTAGCCTGTTAACCTTGACATTAAGGCTTTTTTTTGATCTCGAGTGGGCATAGACAAGAAACGTGTCAATGAGACCTTGAGAATGACATTTAAGAAAAAAGACCTCCTGGATATGGAAAGCCTTTCGGCCAAAGAGATCGCCTTGATTCTCGATACAGCCGAATCTCTGAAGGAGGTCTCCCGTCGCGCCATCAAGAAGGTGCCGACCCTGCGCGGCAAGACCGTGGTACATTTTTTCTACGAGGCAAGCACACGAACGCGGATATCGTTTGAGATCGCCGCAAAACGACTCAGTGCCGACACTGTAAGCCTCTCAAAATCGGCAAGCAGCATTGTCAAGGGAGAGACCCTTGCCGATACAGCCAAAAACCTGCAGGCCATGAATCCGGATGCTATTATTGTTCGCCATTCAGCGGCTGGCGCCCCGCATATGCTCGCCCGTCTGGTCGAAAGCTCCGTCATCAACGCCGGGGACGGTATGCACGCCCATCCGACCCAAGCCTTGTTGGACATGATGACCATTCGGGAAAAAAAAGGCCGCCTGCAGGGTCTTAACGTCGCCATCATTGGAGACATCGCCCACAGCCGTGTGGCGCGCTCCAATACCGTCGGTTTGACCAAGATGGGGGCGCGGGTCACCCTGGCCGGACCGGCCACGATGATCCCTCAGGGGGTCGAAGTCCTCGGAGCTCCGGTGACCCACAATATACAAGAAGCCATTCAAGAGGCGGATGTCATTATCATGTTGCGTATTCAAAAGGAACGGCAGCAAGCCTTCCTGTTTTCCTCGGAGCGGGAATACGCCCAGTGTTACGGCCTGGGCCTCGAGGCGATGGCCCGGGCAAAACCTGATGTCCTGATCATGCATCCCGGGCCCCTGAACCGAGGGGTGGAAATCGCCCCGGAAGTAGCTGACGGCCCGTATTCCGTGATCCTGGACCAGGTCACCAACGGGGTGGCCGTGCGCATGGCCGTGCTTTTGCTGTTGCTGGGGGGATCACGATGAGGCGGATACGGATTTCAGGCGGCCGCGTCATCGACCCTGAAACAGGCACAGACGGCCTGTTTGATGTGGTTGTCGAACGGGGTATGATCGCAGCGATCTTGCCCGCCACAGGCCCTCAACAGCAGCCGAAAAATTCCAGCAAAGCCGATGGCAATCCCTCCGCAGACCGGATCATCGATGCCTCCGGAAAACTGATTACACCGGGGTTGATCGACATGCACACCCACCTTCGGGAGCCAGGTCACGAGTATAAGGAGACCATTGAAACGGGATGCCGCGCCGCCGCTCACGGAGGCTTTACCGCCATATGCTGCATGCCCAACACCGAACCACCCAACGACAACCAATCTGTTACAGACTACATCCTCAAAAAGGCGAAAACGGCCCGCAGTGTCAGGGTATATCCGGTGGGTGCCATTACCCGCGGGCTTTCCGGCAAGGCTCTGGCGGACTATGGAGAACTTCGCGAAGCGGGATGCGTGGCGGTCAGCGATGACGGCCATCCGGTCATGAATGCTCAGGTCATGCGCCGTGCCCTGGAATATGCCAAGGGTTTCGGCTTGCTGGTGATCTCACACTGCGAGGACTGGAATCTCACGGCCAACGGGGTCATGAATGAGGGCAGTATGGCAACCCGCCTGGGACTTGCCGGCATCCCCAATGCCTCGGAGGCCGTGATGGTAGCCAGAGACCTGTTGTTGAGTGAGCTGACGGACGTCCCGATCCATATCGCCCATGTCAGTACACGAGAGGCCGTTCATCTTATCCGGAACGCCAAGGCGCGCGGTATTCGTGTAACCGCAGAAACTGCTCCGCATTATTTTACTTTGACCGAACAGGCGGTGACCGGGTACGACACCAACGCCAAAGTCAACCCGCCGCTTCGAACGGCAAGGGATCGGGACGCGATTCGACAAGGCCTGGCGGACGGCACCATTGATGTCATCGCCAGTGACCATGCCCCTCATACCAGCGTGGAAAAGGACCTGGAGTTCGACGCCGCAGCCTGCGGCATGATCGGCCTGGAGACATCCCTGCCGCTTAGCCTCACTCTGGTCGAACAAGGCGTGATCAGCCTCAATGACCTTGTGATGAAGATGGCCGTGAATCCGGCACGCATTCTGGGCCTAAA
>JAFDGP010000244.1:0-4149 GCA_019309245.1 Deltaproteobacteria bacterium
GCTCAGACCCTCATCGCTCAGGGAAGCACCGACACCGCCATGTTCTCCATCGTTGAAGGCACCGCCCATGTGGTCTGGCAGATGCCCAAGGGGGACCTGTCCCTTGTGAGCCTTTCTGAGGGCGATGTGGCCGGCCCGTTGCCCTTTTCCGATATTGGCCATGAACCTCGATGCGCCGCTGTGGTGGGATCTGAGGACCTTCAGGTCACGCCTCTGGACCCGGATGCGCTCAGGCGGGAGTATGCCGGGCTGTCGCCAACGCTTAAGAACATGATCAATAACACTTGCACCTGCCTTTCCGTCATTACCCGAGCGGCCCTTAACCTGCACGGTCATGCGGCCTCGCCGTAACCGGGGGCCTTCCGGAAGTTCTCCCTGTGAGCCTCCCTGCCGGTTTGTGTGACGAAACTGCCACATGATAGATGTTGACAATGTTTGGAGTCTCCATGTAATCATCACAATCGGGAGGCCATGAAATGTTAACCTAAAAACTGAGGTGCGCTATGGTCGGCGAAGACAGCATTCAGATTGGAAGCGTCCTGGGCGGGTTCAAAATTGAAAAAGAACTTGGCCGGGGCGGCATGGGCATTGTGTACAAAGGACATGAATTGTCCCTTAATCGAAAAGTCGCGCTCAAGGTGCTGTCCGAGCGGCTTTGTTCGGACAAGGAATTCATTGAACGCTTCAAAAGGGAAGCCAGGGTCATTGCAGCCCTGAACCATCCGAACATTGTCAGCATTTTGTCTTATGGGGAAGAACAGGGGCGCTATTATTTCGCCATGGAATATGTCTCGGGCAAGGACCTGGGCCAGATTCTTAAGGAAAAACGTGTGATTCCCCTGGATGAAGCGCTTTCCATTGCCTCCCAGGTGGCCGGCGCGTTGTCCGAGGCGGGATCTCGAGGGGTGGTCCATCGGGACCTGAAGCCGTCCAACATCATGATTGATGACATGGGCCGGGCCAAGGTGACGGACTTTGGAGTCGCCCACTTCCAGGACTCCGGAGTAAAGCTCACTCAGACCGGGCTGTTTTTGGGAACGCCGGAATATGCGTCGCCGGAACAGGCGACCGGGCGTCCCCTGGACGTACGAAGCGATATCTACGCCCTTGGAGCCGTATTGTACAGAATGCTGTCCGGTAAGCCCCCCATGACGGGGGAGTCGCCGCTGGCGGTGATGACAAAGATTGCCACAGAACCTGTGACCCCCATTGGCCGGGTGAACACAGCCTTGCCCGAGCCAGTATGTGACCTGATTGATAAGATGATGGCCAGGGACGTGGATAAGCGGTTTCAGAGCCCGGAAGAGGTGGTAAATGCCGTGAATCGTTGTATTGACGCGCTGGAATTGGATATCCCCGTGACCAAAGGCAGGCCGTCCATGCCGCCGCCACCGGCACCGCAGCGCAAATCTCGAGCGAAATTTTGGGGCGGCATTGCCGGCATTGCCCTGGCGGTGTTACTCATTGTGTGGCTGGTTGAAGGAGGCTTCTGGCAGGAAAAGGAAAAGACGCCAGAGTCCGTAAAGGAGGCTGTTTCAGAGGGTTCACCAAGCGAGCCGGCTGAAACCCGGGGGGAGGCGTCTTCCGTAGCACCCACACCATCGGCCGGCAAACAGGGCGTGGCGGAAGGGCCGGGAACGGCAACGATGCAGCCGGAAAAAATTGCAAAGAAAAAGGCCCAGGTTCCCCTCCCAAAGATTCCCACGGCCCTGATGGTTATTTCCGGGGATCAGGCCCTGGTGCCGTTGGTACGGACCCGGCTGGAATCTCTGCTCATGGAATCCGGGCTACGTGTGGCTTCTATTTCCGAGGTTCCGCTCCTTGAAAGAAAGGTTCAATTTGGCGAGATTCCCATTACGTGGCACGCGATCAGGCAATATGTCCCGCCGAAACGGGCACAGCTGCTTGTTTTGGCAGAAGTTCAACGGGTGGGTTCCATGCTGCTCAGGTACTACGGCCGGGTTCAAGAGATGATCACCGCTTCTATCACCGTTCGTGCAGTGGATATGGCCACCGGGACTTCTGCCGCACGGCCAGCGAGCGGGACGGTCAAATATACGCAACTCAATGTGCAAAAAAACGTGGACAAGACGGTGGCCCAGGCGGCCGGCGGTATGGGCAAACAAATCATGGGCTATTGGCAGAAAAAACTGGTGGCCCAAAAGCATCCCGGATAGCGGAGTCTGAAAAAGAACCGAGGCGCTGCTCCTTACAGGGAGGGTTTTGGTGTTACGGATCTATAATAGTCTTACCAGAAAGAAGGAAGTGTTTGAGCCAATCGAGCCCGGCAGGGTGAAGATGTACGTTTGTGGGCCGACGGTGTATGACGCATGTCACATCGGCCACGCTCGATCCGCTGTGGTGTTTGATGTGATCGCCCGGTATCTCCGGGCCGCCGGGTACCAGGTGGACTACGTCCGGAATTTTACCGACATTGACGACAAGATCATCAACCGGGCCAACGCGCTGGGGATATCCACCGAGGCCTTGTCGGAAAAGTACATCCAGGCGTTTTACGATGATATGGATGCCTTAAAGGTTCAACGGGCCACCTGGGAACCCAGGGCTACCGACCATATTTCGGAAATTATAGGGATTATACAGCGCCTTTTTGAGCGGGGGCATGCCTATGAGGCCGGGGGCGACGTATTTTTCGCAGTGGACACGTTTCCCGAATACGGCAAGCTCTCGGGCCGCAAGCTGGACGACATGCAGGCCGGGGCGCGGGTGGAGGTGGACGAACGCAAGCGCAACCCTTTTGATTTTGTGCTCTGGAAGGCGGCAAAACCCGGAGAGCCCATGTGGGACAGCCCCTGGGGAAAGGGCAGACCGGGCTGGCATATCGAATGTTCGGCCATGAGCACCCATTTCTTGGGAGAACGCATCGATATCCATGGCGGAGGCAAGGACCTGATGTTTCCCCATCACGAAAATGAGATCGCCCAGTCTGAAGGTGCCTTTGGGGGAGGGTTCGTCCGTGTGTGGGTACATAACGGATTCGTTCAGATCAATCAAGAAAAGATGTCCAAGTCTCTCGGCAATTTCTTGATGATTCATGATATCTTAAAGACATACCATCCGGAAGTCATACGCTTATTCTTGTTGTCTCATCACTATCGAAGCCCGGTGGACTACAGCGATGAGGCCATGAAGGAGGCCGACAGTGGTCTTGAGAAGATATATACCTTGCTGGACAGGATTGTCCGGGTAGCCGGTTCACAGGAGCAGCCCGACGGGGAGGACGAACCGCCCGGGGAGCTTTGGGGACAATTTTGCGAGGCCATGGACGACGATTTCAACACCGCCAGAGCGATCGGCCATGTGTTTGATGCCGGCCGCCGACTCAACCGGCTCATGGATGCCATGGGAAAACAGGACAAGCAGGAGGCTGTGACGCAGGTCAGGGGCGTCGCCAGTGACCTTGCGCGCATCGGGGACGTCCTGGGGATCGGTACCGAAGATCCGGCTCAGTTTTTCGCGGGCAAGGCCTCCCGGGTGCTGGGGCAAACCCAGGTGGATGAGGCCCAGGTGGAACGGCTCATCCGGGAACGGGCCGAGGCCCGGAAGAAAAAGGACTGGGCCAGGGCGGATGCAATCAGAGATCGGCTGGCGGCCATGAATATTGTCCTCGAGGACCGTCCGGAAGGGACGGTCTGGAAAGCAACTACCTAGTTTCCATCCATGTTCAAACTCGTCTCGGATTTCGAACCCAAAGGAGACCAGCCCAAGGCCATTGAAGCGCTGTGTCGAGGTGTTGAGCGGGGAGATCGCTACCAGGTCCTACTGGGTGTGACCGGTTCGGGCAAGACCTTCACCATGGCCCACGTGATTGCCAGGGTTCAGAAGCCCACCTTGGTGATTGCTCCAAACAAGACACTGGCTGCTCAGCTGTATGGAGAGTTCAAGGTGCTTTTTCCGGAAAACGCCGTGGAGTTCTTCGTCAGCTACTATGATTACTACCAACCTGAGGCCTATCTACCCGCAGCGGATACCTACATCGAGAAAGATGCATCCATCAATGAGGCAATCGACCGGTTGCGCCATTCAGCAACCCGTTCAGTCATGGCCAGGCGTGACGTGATTGTTGTAGCCAGCGTGTCGTGTATCTTCGGGTTGGGGGCGCCGGAGGACTACCTGGAAATGTGCCTT
>JAFDGP010000244.1:4183-5927 GCA_019309245.1 Deltaproteobacteria bacterium
GAGTTGCACTCCGGCGAGACTGTGGAGCGGGACCGGGTGCTGGGTCGGTTGGTTGCCATGCAGTACAACCGCAATGACTACGATTTCCACCGCGATACCTTCCGGGTGCGCGGAGACCGGGTGGAGATTTTTCCCAGCTATGAGGACCAGAAGGCCGTCCGTGTGTCGTTTTTCGGCGATACCATCGAAAGCATTCACGAGATCGATCCGTTGCTGGGCAAGGTGCTGAGATCGGTCAACCGGATCGTGATCTTTCCGGCGAGCCATTATGTGGCCACACGCGTTACCCTGAAGCGTGCCATGGAATCTATCCGGGAAGAACTCAAAGAACGGATCGAATACTTCAGGCGGGAAAAACGATGGATAGAGGCGCAACGCATCGAAGAACGCACGGACTTTGATCTGGAGATGATTCAAGAGCTGGGATATTGCCACGGAATCGAGAATTACTCCAGGCATCTGACCGGGCGGCGTCCCGGAGAACCCCCGCAGACCCTTCTTGCCTACTTTCCGAAAGATTATCTCGTGTTTATTGACGAGAGCCATATCGGAGTGCCGCAATTGCGGGGCATGTACCATGGAGACCGGTCCCGTAAAGAGACCCTGGTGGAATACGGCTTCAGGTTGCCTTCAGCACTGGATAACAGGCCGTTGAATTTCGAAGAATTTACCCAAAGGGTCTCGCAGGTGATTTTTGTGTCGGCGACCCCCGGAGACTACGAACTTGAAGTGGCGCAGGACCGTGTGGTGGAGCAGATTATTCGGCCCACCGGGCTCATTGATCCGGAGGTCATCGTGCGGCCGGCCGAAAATCAGGTGGATGACCTTCTGGAGCAAATCAGGATCAGCGTGGAGCGAAATGAACGGGTGCGGGTGACGACGCTGACCAAACGTATGGCCGAGGACCTGACGGATTATCTGGTGGACCTGGGAATCCGGGTGCGTTATCTGCATTCAGACATCACCACCCTGGAACGTATTGAAATTATTCGGGACCTTCGCTTGGGGGTTTTTGATGTGCTGGTGGGTATCAACCTCCTGCGAGAGGGACTGGATCTTCCGGAAGTGAGCCTGGTGGCGATCCTCGACGCTGACAAAGAGGGGTTCCTGCGTTCAGAACGGTCGCTGATCCAGACCTGCGGCCGCGCGGCGAGAAATGTGTTCGGTACGGTGATTCTCTACGCGGATCATGTCACGGGCGCCATTCAAAAGGCCCTGGATGAGACAAATCGCAGGCGCTGGCTGCAAATACGATACAACGAAGCTCACGGGATTACCCCGGAGAGCATTCAAAAAGATATTTCCACGGTCCTGTCATCCGTTTATGAGGCCGACTATGTGCGTGTGCCTGAGGTCCGGGAGCCCGAGGAGGCGTTTGAATCGCTTGACGAGCTGGACCGGATGATCCGTGAGCTGCAAGAAGAAATGACTCAGGCGGCCAAAGAACTTGCCTTTGAAAAGGCAGCGGCTCTGAGGGATCAGATCAAGGCCCTTCAGACGCTGGACATGGACCTGCGCTGAGTTGGGGTGGAGGGGCGGGCCGTCGGTGGGACGAAACGGGGGCTGTGTTGGGTTACTGAGTGCCATTGGGTACGATTTGACGTATGGCGGTATCAGGACAGGCGGCGATGTAAAAGATGCGGATTATAACGGCCCTGCTTTTCATATTATGACCGGGCTGTGCTTGGATATGACGAACTGCCTGCTGGTCTTTTCAAGTTTTTCTCCTTTAAAATCTCTTACA